>JBLJAX010000058.1:0-2427 GCA_047637795.1 Erysipelotrichaceae bacterium
ATCCCAGATTTCATTCATGGTGATGCGTAACCCGAGCGGATCAATCTGCCAACCCCATTCCGATGATTTCAAATATGGATTCTTAACAGAACCAAAAATATTCGCAGATGTCTTTTCAACTTCAACCGCTTGTGCGACACGAGAGGTGTAATAGCTGAAAGACACATAGTCCACAGTATTTGCTTTTAGAATATCCGCATCGCCTTCTTCCATCTTGACTTTGATGCCATCCCGTTCCCATTGTTTAACAATGTAATTTGGATAAGCACCACGACTTTGAACATCAATGAAGAAGTAGCTGTCATGCGCACGCTTCATCGCTTCCAAAGCATCTTCTGGGTTACAAGAATAAGGGTAAGTCACGCCTGCCGCAAGCATACATCCCATTTGATTCTTAGGATTGATTTCATGGGCAACTTTGGTGACCAAGGCAGAAGCGACCAAAATATGATGCGCTGCCTGGAACTGCACCTCCAATTCATTATCCCCTTCTTTAAACGATACGCCCGCACCCATAAAAGGTAGATGCATCAAGACATTGATTTCATTGAACGTCATCCAAATATGAACTTTTTCTTTATAACGATTGAATAAAGTCGTTGCATATTTGACATAGAGATCGATCATTTCACGGCTGCGCCATGATCCATATTTTTCAACCAAAGCCAATGGGCAATCAAAGTGGTCGATCGTCACACAAGGTTCGATTCCATACTTTAAAAGTTCATCAAAAACCGCATCGTAGAAGGCCAAACCTTTTTCATTGGGTTCACTCTCTTCACCGGTTGGATAAATACGTGACCATGCGATGGACATCCGGAACGCTTTAAAGCCCATCTCCGCCATCAATGCGATATCTTCTTTATACGTATGATAAAAATCAATCGCTTCATGGCTTGGATAACCAGCTGGATCATTTGGTACCAAGGATACATCATGACCAGACATGACGGTAAAACGACGTTTACCATAGGGAATCACATCCACATTGGATAATCCTTTTCCATCTTCTAAATAAGCACCTTCAATTTGGTTCGCAGCTGTCGCTCCGCCCCACAGAAAATCTTTTCTTAGTGGCATACTTTGCTCCTTTTCTACTTCTATTGTAATGATATTTCAAGTGGATATCAAACCGATTCCAACATGCTGAGAGCGACTTTATTACGTTCTAGATCGATATCAATGACACTCACCGTTACGATGTCCCCAACCGCAACACGTTCATAGGGTGATTTGATGCGCTCCTTGCTCATTTTCGAGATATGAACCAAACCATCATTCTTCAAACCAATATCCACGAAGGCACCAAAATCCGTCACATTGCGAACCGTCCCCTCTAAGCGCATCCCCAATTTCAAATCTTCGATTTTGACGATGTCTTTATGCAACAAGGGTCCATCAAAACGATCACGATAATCACGGAAAGGATTTGCTAATACATTAAGGATATCTTGAACGGTGTACACATCCGAGTTCAAACGAGATGCTAAACTTTGAGCATCTGCCCCAACTAAGGCAAGTTTGTTTTCATCCTGTAGCGATTTGATGCCAAGTTCTTTCATGATCGAACGCGTCAATGCATAGCTCTCTGGATGGATGGCAGTCGCATCCAACTCATCGATAGCTTTAGGGATGCGCAAGAATCCTGCAGCTTGTGTGTATGCCTTCGCCCCCAAACCTTTGATTTTTGCCAATTCTTTACGGCTTTTAAATAAACCATTTTCATTGCGATATTCAACCAAAGCCTTGGCTACGTTCTTATTCAAGCCTGCGATGTGCTTAAGCAAGGCTTCACTGGCTGTATTCACATCTGCCCCAATACGATTCACTGTTTTTACAACCGCAAAGTCCAATCGTTCTTGAAGACGTGCAGGAGCCAAGTCATGTTGGTATTGTCCAACCCCAATAGCCTTAGGGTCAATCTTGATCAATTCTGAAAGTGGATCCAATAAACGACGTGCAATCGATACAGCTGAGCGTTCTTCCACATGTAAGTCTGGGAATTCCTCACGTGCTAGATCGCCAGCACTGTAAACTGAAGCCCCTGCTTCTGAAACGATCGCATAACGCGCATCGATATCGGTTTCTGTTTTTAATATTTCGGCGATGAACATCTCTGATTCACGACTGGCTGTCCCATTTCCAATGGCAATAAGGTTCACCTTATATTTCTTCAAGAGTTCAATCGTTTTAGTACGAGCTTCTTTTGTTTTATTGACAGGGGGATGCGGATAGATCAAATCGATATGAAGCAGTTTTCCTGTCTGATCGATGATCGCTAATTTACACCCTGTACGATACGCTGGATCCAAGCCTAGGATCACCGCATCCTTCATCGGTGCCTGCAACAATAAACTTTCCAGATTCGCCGAAAAGACATCAATAGATTTCTCTTGAGCCATGTCCGTTAAGCTGGCACGAAGTTCA
>JBLJAX010000059.1:0-8692 GCA_047637795.1 Erysipelotrichaceae bacterium
AGTTTCCTTGACCACAGCCATCAAGGCTTCAAACTCATGCGTGTTGCTTACAAAAGGTTTTTCAGTGATCGCATGTTTACCCGCTCTTAAAATCGCAACACTTTGTTCAAAATGGAGGTCATTGGGGCTGGCGACATAAATCGCATCAAGCTGACCATTACTCAAGAAATCATCCCAATTTGAAGTATAGCCTGGACAAGCGTGCTTTTCCGCAAACATTCGCGCCTTGTCTTCATCTCGTGAATAAACACAAACCAGTTGATAATCTTCCACTTGCTTTAAACAACGAATGAAATCATCTGTAATCACAGATGTGCCAATGGTTCCAATGCGAATCATCGGTGGCGACCTTCAACAACCGAGGAAAGACGTGGTATGACTTGTTTCTTACGTGACAAGATATCATCAAACAACTTCAAGTGTTGATTGTCGATGCCTGGATATGCTTCCTCCGCAATCCACTTCTCTTTACCGGTATACATCATGGCTGAGCCATGGTGCTCTAAACTCGTGAATAACAACAATAACAAGTCCAAGCGCTTCTCTTTAACAAACGATCCCATGGCCTTCAACACATCTTCACGCACTTCCTCGACTTGCTGGACATCAAAGAGGCTCATCTGACCCACCATGACACGATAATTGCCAATCGCAAATTCCTTGACATCATTTTCTATGATTTCCAAAGACGTCTTTTCGTGGATGCCAGCACCTTCAGTGAAGATGTCTTTAGCCAACACATCCGTATTCAATTCCGCAATGCGTGCACAACGTTGCGCCGTATGCACATCCACAATGGTCGTCGTCGGTGACTTGAAATTAAGCGTATCCGATATGATGGCCGCACACAATAAGCCTGCAATATTGGGCTCCATCGGAACGCGATTCTCATCATAAAGATTCGCAACGATGGTGCAAGTACTGCCAACCAATTGATTTCTAAAATTAATGGGTTTACTCGTCTGAATATCTCCGATACGATGATGATCGATGACTTCCAACAAATCTGCTTCCATCAAACTATCCACACTTTGTGCAGTTTCATTGTGATCGACCAAAATGATTTGCTTGCGTCGTGCATTCAATAAGTGATAACGCGATACCAAACCGTAGATGCGTCCATCCCCATCCACAACCGGATAGCTTCTAAAACGTGATTTAACCACTTTGTTCAAGGCATCATCCACGAACTCCGTCTTTTCAAAAGTCACCAATTCGGTAGACATGATGAACTTGATTGGCGAGGAATAAAACAAATAACGGGAAGTATTCAAAGTCCCATGACCCGACATGATGATCGCACAACCCTTTTCCTTGGCCGCTTTAATGACTTCATCGCGAATCGACTCCGCCCACACCACGACCAAACACGCCGCATCTTTCTCAATGGCTTGAAGTTGAGCTTCCGTATCATTCCCAACGATGACCGTACGATCTTTCAATTCATAGTTGTCCAATTTATGTTCCGCGACAGCTACGATACTGACTTTACCATTCAATCGCGTCACTTTTGGTGCATAAACCAAAGCTCCTTGAACGGTTTTCACAATATATTCAATCGGTGTCTTGCTTAAAAGCTCAATACTCTTCGCCGTATCACCCATGGCGACACTCGCAAGATTGGAGTTCGTTAACACACCTAAAAGATGATTATCATCATCCACGACACAGAGCACCTTCTTTTCCGTGCTCATCAATTGCCAAGCTTCATAAATGGTCGTCTCTTCTTTAATCGTCACGGCTTTATCCAAATCGATTTCATTGAGTCGCATGCGTGCATCATCTAGAATCACAGGATGTTGGAAACCAAAACGCTTCAAAACATAACGCGTCTCATGGTTGACCTCACCCAAACGACACGCAATCGCATTATAACCAAGCTTACGTTTCAACTCTGCATAGGCAATGGCTGAACAGATGGAGTCCGTATCCGGATGCTTATGACCCGTGATATGGATGGGATAGGAATTGTACATTGAATCTCCTTATAAAATAAGTGTTTTTCTCTATTTCAATTTTAACAAATATCCTTGTGTTACGCTATGAAATGCTTAAAATAGAGCTATAGACATGCAAATCCGAGTTGAAAACTATCTCATCAAACCGATGCATGAAATCAAAGCCAATCTATGGTTAAAGTTTCACCAAGAGAATCGATATTACATCGATCATTTTTCGACAACCAAATTAAGTGATTATTACACCCTTGAAGTCCAACAGAAATTCATCATTCAAAGTGTCATTGATTTCGAACGTGATGAAGGCTATGCCTTTGGTGTCTTGAGTGCAAACGGAAAACACATCCTTGCGAAAGTAAAATCCATACGAGATCCCAATCGTAATCATAACTATTTAACCCTACGGATCGTGGTGGATCATCGTCATCGCACATCTGAATTTGGACGTTTGATTCTACGCACACTCGTTAATTATTTCTTTCACGATCGCAAGATTCACATTCTATACATGCCCGTTCTTCCAAATGATTCCTACATGATTCAACTTGTGAGTGAATATGGTTTCATCTTTGAAGGCCGCCTCCATAAAATCATGCATATCAATGGGTCTTGGCAAGACCATCTCTTATACGCTTTGATCAATGAGGACAATGGACAATGAATCAAAAAGAACTCAGCAAGCAAATCCGCACGTTTTGTGAGGAACGGGATTGGGACCAATTCCATAGCCTAAAAGACTTAAGCATTGGACTGAGTACTGAAGCCAATGAATTATTACAGTTGTTTCGTTTCAAAGATGAAGCCCAATGCATAGAGCTCTTGAAAACGCAGCCGGATAAAATCACCCATGAAATGGCCGATGTCTATTATTACCTCTTACGCATTGCGGATCTTTATGATATCGATCTCAATCAAGCGTTGGAAGATAAGATGAAATTGAATGAACAGAAGTACCCTGTTTCGAAGGTCAAAGGCAAGAACTTAAAATACGATGAATATGAATAGAACCAAGCAAGCTTGGTTCATTTTTTTAGACGATGTTTATGAGTTCTTGTTTATGCGCATACCGATATAAATTCTGCTCAAAGATGGTATAGAGCCGCTCTAAGGTCAAAGCCCCTGTACCACTGTTATGCGGTGTGATCAATAGATTCTTGGTATCCCATAAGGGTGAATCTTTAGGTAAAGGTTCGACCGCCATGACATCCAGAACACAAGCACCTAAACGATCCTGATTCAAGGCATTCATCAACGCTTCTTCATCAATAATTTTGCCGCGACCAACATTGATCAATAAAGAATCCTTCCTCATGCTTTTTAATACATCCTCGTTAAATAAATTTTCGGTCTGTTCATTCAAAGGTAAGGTAATGACCACCACATCACTCATCGCCACAGCTGTCTTCAGCTCACGAACGGGATAAACGTGATCGAAACCGTCTACACTTCGTCCTTGGCTGTTCACACCAATCATATGGACATTAAAGCCCTTTAAACGTTTTTGAATGGCTTGTCCAATACTGCCGATGCCAACGATACAGATATTCTGATTGCCCAGTTCACGATTCTCAAGGCGATCCCAATGGTGCTTGACTTGGTTGTGATAAACCTCCAAAGCACGCTTATACGCCATTAAAATATATAGAACCACATGCTCGGCAATGGGTTCGCTGAACACATCACGCGCATTGGTGAATACGATGCCCTTAGCCTTCCATTCTTCTACAGGAAGATTGTTGAAGCCAGCGTATGAGCTTTGAATCCATTTTAGCTTCGCGAATTTATCCAAGCCCAAACGTTTGACGTGATTCGCTCCAAAGACCACTTCATATTGACTTGGATCCTTTACTAAGTTCGTTTCTTCAATCACATCAAAATCCAAACCGAGTTGTTTCAACCTGTCTTGATAATCTGCAGGCAATGCGTGTGTTTCACTGATCAATGCTTTCATAATGTCGCTCCTTTTTCTATTTATTATGCCATAAGTCCACGATAATTGCCTAAAACCCTAAGCGGATGGTGCTATAATGAGTGCGGTGAGGTTATTTATGAATCCAATACTAGAGCTCCTTAAAGCATTGATTTTAGGCATTATCCAGGGCATCACAGAGTGGTTGCCCATCAGTTCAACAGGGCACATGATTCTGTTTGAACATTGGTTTCCCTTCGCATTTACACCCGAGTTCGTCAATCTCTTCTTTGTGTTGATTCAACTTGGGTCTATTTTAGCGGTTGTGATCTTGTTTTTCCCAAAACTCTTTCCGTTTCGTGAAAGCAAAGCACATCGACACAATACTTTATTACTGTGGGTCAAGATATTAATTGCCAGTGTTCCAGCTGGCATCGTAGGTGTCTTATGGGATGATGTGATCGATACGGTTCTCTATAAACCCATCGTCATTGTCGTCACCTTGATCGTCTTTGGTGTTTGGTTCATTTGGATCGAACGTAAAGTAAAAGATCATCCTAAGAACAGTTTATTAAAAATCACGTATAAAGACGCTTTGATCATTGGTTTGTTCCAAATGCTTGCCTTGATTCCAGGCACATCACGCAGTGGTGCTACCATTTTAGGCGCCATTTGGTTGGGCTTGAGTCGAACGGTCGCAGCAGAGTTCTCCTTCTTCCTAGCCATTCCTGTCATGTTTGGGGCGAGCTTCTTGAAGTTGATGAAAGCAGGCTTTATCTGGTCCACTCTGGAGTGGTCGGTCTTAGGACTTGGGTTTGTGACAGCTTTTGTGGTATCCATGTTCGTTATTCGCTTCCTCATGGACTATGTACGTAAGCACGATTTCACCTTCTTTGCGTATTATCGCATTGGCTTGGCAATCGTGGTTTTGGTTCTTCTCATTGTATAAAAAAGAATCTCATTGAGATTCTAGTTTCGTAACGATTTCTTCACACAACTGATGTGTACGTAAGGCATCGGGTCCATCAACAGGACTCGGTGCTTTTGTTTTAAGTGCATTCAAGAATGCATCCCGTAAATCTTCAAAACCACGTTTCTTCAAAGTTGGAATCCAATCACTTTCTGACTTCTTAATGAAATCACTGTGATCATAGACTTCAAGTTGAGCTAGATTACGAATGATGGATTTCTTATGTGGATGTGAGACTTCAATGATTTCTTCAGTGACCCCATTGAGATAATTCATAATCAGAATCCCTTGATTGCTTGGTGTGATCATATTCACCACCACATGCACCAAGGTATCGCCTTCTTTCTTACCATGAACACGAAGCTCAACGACTTCATCCTGAAGTAAGTAACGTGTCGTATCCACCACATGTATAAAGTCTTCCACAATGAAACGTCTCAGATTATCCGGATGCATATCACGGTTCTTCTGATAAATGACGATGTCCGGTTTACCTTCGTCATGAACTTTCTTTACAATGGGCACAAAGCGTCGATTGAACCCAATCATCAAGAAATTATTCTTCGCTTGAGCGTATTCAACCAAATTCTGAGTTTCGGTATAATCCAATGAAATCGGTTTATCCAAATGAAGTGGAATGCCCGCATCGATGACCTTCATCGATAATGCATAGTGAGCGGAAGTTGCGGCTGTCACATAAACACCATCCAAAGGTTGACGTAAGAACTCATCCACATCCGTATAACCTTCACTTAGATGGTAGCGATCCATGACTTCTTTCAAGGTATCCGCATTCCGTGTACAAGGAATGACCTGTACATCTTTCACATTCACCAATACAGGGAGATAACCCTTTTTGGCAATATCTCCAATTCCGAGTACCCCAATTCTCATACTTGTGCTCCTTCTTTCTGTTTACCAATCAAATAAGCCCCAAATAGAGGCGTATCCTCACTCAACGCAATATCTAAACTTGGATCCAAATATTGAATCAGGGGATCCAAGACGAACTCCTTCGCTTCAAAAACGCCGCCTGCTAAACGAACTCGTTGCAAATCTGGATGCATCGCCAAGCTGGTTTGGATATGCAAGGCAAGCTCTTTTGCTGCCATCTTAAAACATTGGATCGCATGCTTATCTTTTTTACTTGCGGCAAGATAACACACCCTTGCCAAAGACGCAATCGCTTCCTTCGGACGCGGATGATCACTTAGAATCTTGATCATATCACTCGGCTCATCCAGGACCAAACTGTCCATGACGCAATCATAGAGGGCTGTCTTCTTCAAACGTCCATCCGCCATCTTGCTAAACAAGCCTAGAACTTGTTTGCCGATCCAAAACGCACTGCCCTCATCACCGATCCAATAACCCCAACCCCCAACACGATGACGTTGACCTTGGTAACTTGCCAAAGCAATCGAGCCTGTACCTGCAATAAGCATCAAGCCATCTTGGCCTTTAAGTGCTGCCATCAAGGCACAATCCACATCACTTTGAATACAATAGCGTTCAAATGGAAACTTCTTATGGATTGCTGTTTCAATGGATGTGCGTATTTCTTGGTTCTGACCATAGCCAGCCAAGCCAAAACTTATGAAATCAACCGTTTCATTATCACGTACCGCATCCACGCCTACCCTTAAGGCCGCAGCCATTTGAGCATAACCAATCTGCAAAGGATGAAGCGATGGGTGTTCCAAACGCTTCAATTCAACACCATTCTCATCATACAAGGCAAAACGCGCTTTCGTTCCGCCCGCATCAATCGCAATTATCCGCATGTTTTATCACCTACACTTATTATACCGTATGGACAAAAAAATAACGATGCGCTTTGCATCGTTATTCTGACATCAATCGTTTTTCACCCTCAAGTGCTCGAATTTCAGTGATATCTTGTGTTACTTCCAAAGTTCCAAGGAATTCACCCTGTTCATCACGGACTGCATAATAACGAATATGAACCATCTTACCCCGCATGTTGATCCAGAAATCTTCATGATCCTTCACGCCACTGCGCAGTTGTTCCACAATCTTCATGACCACATGCACACTCTGTGGTGGATGACAAAGATGCACAGGCCGTCCAATAACCGAAGCCGGACGATCGAAGATACGCTCTTTACCTTGTGTCACGAATTTAACTTTATTATCCGCATCCACGAAGGTCATATCGAAAGGTACGGTATTGAAGATCGCATTCGCTTCAACGGCACTCAAGACCCCCATGCTCATTGGAATATTGCCTTCGATGTTATCGATGGTATAACCTTCTGTATCCTCTTTCTTTTCAACATACACAGCCGCATCTGGATTGCTTAGCATTTGACCGATTTGTTTGAAATCTTCTTCCGTCAACTGTTCCTTTAATAATGGGAATAGAATGTTGTTTTCTTTGGTGATCATTTCTTTGACCATGTTCACCATTTCATAGAACATTCTCAAGATGTATTGAACATCATTGCTTGTATTCAGTGCTTCTTCAGCTGTCTTAATGGACGTACGAATATCATTATCCACACCCCACATGACTTGAGGAATCGTTTCAATCCCGTTCTTTTCTAAGAATGGGAAGAAGATGTTTTCTTTCTTAGCATAATGCGCACCCACTGTCTTGAATGTTTCAAGCATCTCACTTAAAGCTTCCTTAACGATATCCAAGCGATTGTTGGTGTATTGTTTGAACTTTAAGGCTTCTTCAACCAATTGGCTGTACTCGACATTCTCTTCTTCAAAGATATCCACAGGATTCATCGTGACCTTGTCACTGTGTAAATCTTGGACCGATCCTGAAAACAAAGATGCATGGACATCACATAGACTTTGAATTTCTTCGACACTCACACCTTCTTGGACAAGGTTATATTCCATTTGGGCAATTTCGGCACCCGTAACGTAAGCAAAATCTTTTTTAAATTCGGCTTCAACCGTTGCACGGTCTTCACCTCGATGCAAACGTTTGATTAAATCTTTCAATTTATCTTGGCGTTTACTTTGGTTATCAATCAGTTCACTCATTATTTGATCCTCCATTTTTCATTTTAGCACAAAAAGAGTAAATAAAAAGTGATTTTTGTCACATTTTATGAATATATATTTGTTTCTTAGGCAATAACGCAATGCGTTCTTCTTTTTCAAGTTGTTTAAGTTTTCGATTGACACTCTCCCGACTTACACCCAAACGCATGGCCATGTCATCCTGACTCATTGGATTATGTAAAAGGGTCCCCTCGGCTTCTTCCACACCATAGTCTTGGCTCAGTTGTTGCAAGAGATTCATCAAACGCACTTCCAAGCTTTCCAAATGAACCGTTGCCAGTTCTTTCTCCAATGTGTTGACTTTAGCACTCAACTCACTGAGAATCGCAAAGCCGATCTCCGGTTCACTCTGGATCAAGCTATGCATGGTAGCGGCTGGAATCGTACAGACCGATGCTGATTCCATGGCTTCTAGGGTATATGGAATCTCTGTCTTATCAAACAAACTTTCTTGTCCAATGAAATCCCCCGTCTTCAAATACTGAACAACTTTCGTCTTGCCTTCTTCACTGTTTCGAACAGCTCTGAAGCGACCTCGCGAGATGATGATGAACTGTGCCAAATCATCCCCTTCATTCAAAAAAACATCCCCTTTTTTAAGGGTATAGCGAATGACATGATTGACAACTTTCGCTCGTTGATTCTTGCTTAAGCGTTTGAATAAGCTTAAGTGACTGATACAGACGGGTGCTTGACACTGTGCACAACTTTCCATGCTTCAACTCCTTATCTATTTATGTAACATACATCACAAAATATTTCTTAATGACAATTTAACATCATTATCCAAGTTACACAAGTCAAGCAACTAAA
>JBLJAX010000060.1:0-3147 GCA_047637795.1 Erysipelotrichaceae bacterium
TTTCTTAATGACAATTTAACATCATTATCCAAGTTACACAAGTCAAGCAACTAAAAAAAGTAAGCGTTTTGTACGCTTACTTGACTTCGATACGCTTCACTTCTTCATGCTCACCACGAATTGGTAGACATACTTTTAAGACGCCTTCTTCAAACTTCGCATCAATCTTGCCATGATCGATGTTGTTGAAACGAATCTGACGGGTATAGTTCGAACAAGTTCTTGAGCGATAGATGTATTTCTTATTGTTATCTTCACTCTCTTCCTTGTGTTCTGCTTTAATCGTCAATAAATCGTTGTTATAAGAAATATGGATCTCTTCTTTCTTATAACCCGGTAGATCGACTTCCACAACATATTTATCCTCTTCTTGATAAACATCAAGATGGGTATTGTCTGTAATGTTTGGCAAGAAGAATTCATCATTGAAGAAGTCATCTAAAAGTGAAGTCGTAGGTCGTCTCATTAAAGTGTTTCGCATAACATTTCCTCCTTCTTTAGCACTCTCGACTATTAAGTGCTAGCTACACTATTAATATACCACATTTTTTAGCACTGTCAACACTTGAGTGCTAAATATTTATTTTCTTGCATCCATTCATTTTCTGTGGTATTATCCACTCGTTTTATGTCGCAAAGATGACCAAGGAGTTTCATGAAAGCTGTCTATTCTGGTTTGTCCCTCCATCATGCAAAGGCTGCGCCTTTTAAAGAACTGATCCAAGATCTTCTACGTACACCAGAAGTCTTAGGATTGGATAACTATGATCAACATCTCAATACCTCTCGCCTTCAACATTCGTTGAATGTGGCGTATTATGCCTATTTGATTTCTAAGAACATGGAAGTAAATCACAAGGACTTGGTCCGTGGTGCACTGCTTCATGATCTCTTCTTATACGATTGGCGTGAAGTGAATGCTTCTGCTCAGGAACATCTCCATCTTCATCCCCGTGTCGCACTCGATAATGCGAAGAAGATTACGGAAGTGAGTGAAGTCATGGAAGATGTGATTGTGAATCACATGTGGCCTTTAGGAAATGCCAAACCTAAAACAAAAGAAGCCTGGATCGTCCAAGCTTCCGATAAGTTATGTACCGTATTTGAGATTTCTTACCAAAGCTTACAAGCTTTGAGACATCCTCAATTATCCGGAATGATGTTAAGTTTACTCTTCGTACTTCGTTAATGTTTATTCAGATGCTTCGGCATCTTTTTTAATGCTTCTGGATGCGATGATATCGATGCCACTATCCAAGATGTTCTTGAGGATGACTTGATTCAAGGCAACCGGGGCTTCTAAAACCACATTCTCCAATAAATCCACGATTCTAAAGATATCTGTCTTCTTAATCGCTGAACTGCTCACAACAGGGCATCGTTTCAACTGCGATCCCGTGAGTTGAACAGTTGAAGTAAACATTCGTCGGGGTTCCGTGACTTCTTGGATCGCATACACTTCACCACGGACACATTGATTGCCCTCACAACGATAGACGCCTTCCTCTTCCCATACTTGAATACGACACCCACGTGGGCATACGATACAGGTCAGTTCATGTTTCATTGTGAATCTCCAAGCGACAATCTCCATTACATTGCGCTAAAACCTTTTGGGGAATGATCATCATTTCGAGTTCTGCAGGAAGGAGATGTTCCTTCTTGAGCGAATGCACAATCGTTCCATTTGATACCAAACACACCCGTACATCGTGCATTGGCTTACGAACGCGATATTTAAGTTTGTTATGGATGTTTGGATTCAATTTATGTGGGAGCGCATAAATGAAGTTTTGGTCTGTACTTAATGTTAGTGTATTAGACTCATCCCCTTGTTTATTGAGGTAGTTTAGAATCGCAGCTGCCGCTTGATCGCCTTCTTCACTGACATAATCCACCACATCATGAATATGCAAGACATTGCCACTGGCAAAGACACCTGGTATCGATGTTTCATAATTCGCACCAATCTTCGGCCCCTTGCTTCGAGGATCGATTTCAACGCCTGCCATACTGCTTAGCTGATTATCAGGAATCAAACCTACGGACAAGAGAACCGCATCCACATCCAGCCAGAAAGCCGTCTCAGGGATGGGTTTCAAATTCTCATCCACACGGGACAGTTCGATTGCCTCTACACTTTGACGCCCTTTGATCTGAGTGATCGTGGTACTCAAATAGAGTGGTATCGAATAATCCTCTAAACATTGAATCAAGTTGCGCGTCAAACCATTCGAATAAGGCATGATCTCCGCAACACCTACAACCTCTGCTTTCGCTAAGGTTAATCGTCTCGCCATGATCAAACCAATGTCCCCACTACCTAAGATAAAGACTCTCTTACCCACCAATAAACCATCTTTGTTCAAGTAACGTTGTGCAACCCCTGCTGTGAAGACCCCTGCAGGTCGATCGCCTGGAATCTGAATATTGCCACGTGTTCGCTCACGCGCACCCATTGCCAATAAAACCGTTTGGGCTTGAATGACATGCACACCAGTCTCGTCAATATAATGAATCGTTTTATCGGGCTTGAGTTGCGTTACTGTCGCATTGATTCGATAATCCACTTTGAGTTCATGAAATGCTTGAACCATACGTTCTGCATAGGAAGGGCCGGTCAATTCTTCCTTGAAACGGGTCAAACCGAAACCATTGTGGATGCATTGATTTAAAATACCCCCCAGCTCATCTTCACGCTCAATAAGCAAGACATCAACGCCTTGTTTCTTTAATGCGATTGCGGCAGCCAAACCGGCACTACCACCCCCGATGATGACACAATCCCGCTTATTCATGTTCATGCCCATAGCTTTCTAAAAACGCCTCATTATCGTAAGGCACTTGACTTGGATGGATGTTCAACTCACGCGCCAAAATCTTCACAACCGCTGTCTCGCAGAAACCACCTTGGCAACGTCCTGAACCCGGCCGCGTCAAACGTTTAACGCCTTTGACACTCCGTGCACCCACCGGCAAATGAATGGCATCGATGATTTCCTGTTCACTTACCGTCTCACACACACAGATGATTTTACCCATTCTTGGTTTCGTTTGAATCAACTCAGCTCTTTGCGTTTCATCCTGTGGATGAATGCGATGTGGCCATTTAAATGGAACCATTACTTTACTGTCTAAAGCAAAATA
>JBLJAX010000061.1:0-16566 GCA_047637795.1 Erysipelotrichaceae bacterium
AGAACAATTGGGTGGACTTGAAGCCGTCATCAAAACATTGTATTCTTGAAGCATGCGAATCTACTATCGAATCATTCCACCTTTAAATCCAAAAGATCGTGAAATCAAATCAATGGATTTACCAGATCAATCAAGTCTCTATGACTTTCTCATGATATTTCAAACAGGCATGCTTACTGATTTTGATTTGAAGTCGATGACAATTTTGGTAAATGAAAAAAATGTGTCGGAAACAACGCTGCTCAAACATGAAGATTTGATCTATATCTTACATCCTCTTGCCGGAGGCTAAAAAATCTATTTGACATTCCGTTGTTATTTGATAGAATAGAGACTGTTCAATAGACCAAAGACAGCAACGGCTAAAAGCTTAATCATGTTGCCGAGGACGAAAAGATAAACTCTTTTTACTCACGCTGTCTAATGCGTGAGTTTTATTTTTTGGGATATTGTAATTAAAACAAGGAGGTGTACAAGATGAACCATTCGATACTCGAAGCAAAGAAACTGGTTGTAACTGAGGTTCGCGAGAAACTCGAAAAATCCGCATCCAGCGTCGTCGTCGAATATCGCGGCTTATCTGTTAAAGAAGTCACCGAATTGCGTCGTGAATTATTGAAGGAAAATATCGACTTTAAAGTCTATAAGAATTCAATGGTTGAACGGGCCGCAAATGATCTCGGTTACACTGACTTAGCAGAGAGCCTCGTGGGTCCAAATGCATTCGCATTCAGCGATGATGCAGTTGCCCCAAGTCGTGTGTTGGCAAAATTCGCCAAGAAACACAAATTATTGGTTTTGAAGAGTGCTGTCGTTGAAGGCAAAGTCGTTAACGCAGACATGATCAAGACACTTGCAAGCTTACCTGGTCGCGAAGGCATGATCTCTATGATCTTGGGTATGTTACAATCCCCAGTTCGTAAGTTCGCTTACGCTATCTCGCAAGTTGCAGAACAAAAAGAAGCTTAATTAAAAAGGAGAAAATGAACATGGCAAAATTAAATGCTACTGATGTGATCGCTTCCTTAAAGGAAATGACCATCCTCGAATTGAATGAATTAGTAAAAGCTATCGAAGAAGAATTCGGTGTATCCGCTGCTGCTCCTGTAGCTGCTGCTGCAGTTGCTGAAGAAGCTGCTCCTGCTGGACCAGTTGAAGTTGATGTTATCTTGAAGGAAGTTGGACCAAGCAAGGTCAACGTTATCAAGGCAGTTCGTGAATTGACAGGCTTAGGCTTAGTTGAAGCGAAGGGCTTGGTAGACAAGGCTCCTATGGCAATCAAGGAAAAAGTTTCCGAAGAAGTTGCTGCTGAAGTTAAAAAGAAATTGGAAGACGCTGGCGCAGTCGTAGAAATTAAGTAATCCTTCTCACTAACACTCTGTGTAGTGAAGGGGGGTCAGCTTTGACACATTACTTTAAAAACTCTGAAAATTTACCCCATAACCGGAAGGAAATCGCTTTCCGGTTTTTGGGCGTTAATTACACATTCAGTGTGGACGATGGTGTTTTCTCGAAGTCAAAACCAGACGATGGTTCTTTGCTTCTTGTTGAAAACATCCTTAAACAGAAGATTCAAGGTAAGGTGTTGGATCTTGGCTCAGGCTATGGCTTGATCAGTTTGTTGTTGAAGCATCAACAAGCGGATCTTCAAGTCATTGCCTATGAAGTCAATGAACGCGCAGTTGAGTGTGCAGTTCGCACAGCACAACGTATGAAGTTGGATCTTGACTTCAGAAATCAAGATGTCCTATTGGGCATTGAAGGTCAGTATGATGTGGTGGTAACCAACCCGCCTATTCGTGCGGGTAAACAAGTGGTCTATGCATTCTTTGATTTTGCAAACAAACACCTTGTTAAGGATGGCTGTCTCTATGTTGTCATTCGACGCCAACAAGGTGCCGCTTCTGCTTTCAAAGCGTTGCAACAACGTTTTGAAACCGTTGAACGCATCGATCTCCATAAAGGTTTTGAAATCATCAAAGCATGTAAACCATTGACTTTAGACTAGTATTTTGGTAGTATTATAAATTGCATAAACGATAAATGATATGATGGGAAAAAATGCCCTTTTTGTGTTATTTATCAAGAAAGGAAGGCGTATATGGAAAACAATAAATCTTACCGAGTTGTGGAATTCGGTAAAAAAGCAAAACGCCGCGATTACTCAAAAGTTAGCGGAAGCCTTGAACTCCCTAATCTTGTAGAAATTCAAACCGACTCATTTGATTGGTTTAAACGTGAGGGTATTCGTGAAGTCTTCGAGGAAATCTATCCGATAACAAACTATACCGGAAATATTCGTTTGAACTTTTTAACGTATGAATTTCAAGAACCTAAATATTCCGTTAGTGAATGTAAGGAACGCGAAGCAAACTACGCAGCACCTCTAAAAGCGACCATGATGTTGGAAATCATGAATCCAACAACAGGTGAAATCACAGAACGTCATGAAGAAGTCTTCTTGGGTGAATTCCCATTGATGACTGATACGGGAACATTCGTTATCAACGGTGCAGAACGTGTCATCGTTTCTCAAATCGTTCGTTCTCCAGGTGCTTACTATGATTCTTTCTATATGAAAGATAAAGAAGCAAGTTTGAATGAAGTTTACAAGAGTGAACTGATTCCAAGTCGTGGTACTTGGTTGGAGTTCATGACTGCATTTAAAAAAGCAAACAATCCTCAAGCGACCTATTCAGGTGAAAACGTTGCCGCAAGCTCCGATTTCCACTTTAATGTAAGCATCGACCGTAAACGTAAGATCTTATCCTCCATCTTGTTCAAAGCCATTGGTTTCTCTTTGGATATGGAACGTGGTGAGGATGCTTTCGATACGTCTGCATTCAAAGTCTTCTTACAAGCACTTAAACTTCCTGTTCACAACATAGAAATGGAAGCTGAATCGCGTGAGTTCTTAAATCTATACATTCTTTTATACACCGCTTTCTTTGGTGAGAAACCTGAAATCGTGAATACCTTGGTATCCGATAAGATCAAGACAACCAAAGAATCCTTATACGAAATCTACAACAACCAACGTTCGGATGAAATCGCGACCGAAGAAGGTGCCATCAACTTGATGCGTGCTAAATTCTTTGATGTACGTCGTTATGATTTAACGAAAGCGGGTCGTTTCAAATTAGGTAAGAAGTTGGGTGTGACATCACGTCTCATCAACAACATCGTTGCCCAAGACATCGTCAATTCCAAAGGTCAAGTCGTTATCGCCAAAGGAACAAAGATCGAACGTCATGAAAAAGCCATCCTAAGTGAAATCCTAAACCAAGGTCACTATATGGAAGCTTTCCCATTCAATCCACTCTTCGCTTATCCTGAAAATGTCGTTGTCAGTACGGCACATCCTTTCGCATTGATCGGTCGTATCTTGGCTGAAGAATGTGAAGTCAATGGTGTGGTCTTTGACAAGGGTATGGTATTGACATCAACGGATGTGGAAGCATTAGCCACGACCTATGAAAATATCCAAATCTATGGTGGTTTGATCGCACGTCGCGTTGTGCTTGATAAGAGCAATGTTCGTGCTGTCTTGAACTATGGTCAACGTTTCTATGTCTTAGGCCGTATCACTGCCAATAATCAAGATGTTTTAACAAGCAATCAAGAATACTTAGTCGATCGTTACATTCCAAGTGAAGCCATCGCTAAACTTAAATCCGACCAGGAACAAGCACTTGTCAACCTCGTCTCTGCAAATGCAGGGGTCGAAGTATGGTTGATCGGAGCTGCTGTACAAGTCGTCTTAGCGTATGCTAAGGAAAGCGAAGAAGTCATCAAAGTCATCGGTACCGATCCTTTGACAACGAAGAAGACGGTCACCATGAGTGATATGCTCGCATCCTTTGCTTATCTTGTGAACTTGCAAGACGGCATTGGTGAAACCGATGATATCGACCAATTGGGTAATCGTCGTATTCGCACCGTGGGTGAACTGATTCAAAATCAATTCCGTATCGGTCTATCGCGTATGGAACGTGTTGTTAAGGAACGTATGTCAATCACTGACAACACCAACCTGACACCGAAGAACTTGACCAACATCCGTCCATTGACGGCTGCGATCAAAGAATTCTTCTCATCGTCTCAATTATCCCAGTTCATGGATCAAACCAATCCATTGGCTGAATTAACAAACAAACGTCGTATCTCTGCTTTAGGGCCGGGTGGTCTGACACGTGAACGTGCTGGCTTTGAAGTCCGTGACGTCCATGCTTCTCACTATGGTCGTATCTGTCCAATTGAAACACCAGAAGGACCAAACATCGGTTTGATCTCGAACTTGACTTCTTATGGGCGTGTCAATGAGTATGGATTCATTCAAACACCCTACCGTATCGTTCAAGAGGATGGCAGTGTTTCGGATGAAGTCATTTACTTGTCCTCTGATGATGAAATGGATTACTACATCGCACAAGCGAATGAAGTCGTCGATGGTCGTTTAGCGAATGAAGAAGTTGTCGTTCGTTACAAAGGGGACCACATCTTGACGAAACGTGAAATGGTTGAATTAGCCGACGTTTCGCCAAAACAGATCGTTTCCGTCGCAACCGCATGTATTCCTTATTTGGAAAACGATGATGCATCGCGTGCCTTGATGGGTGCGAACATGCAACGTCAAGCCATTCCTTTGTTGCGTCCAAATTCACCTTATGTTGGTACGGGTATTGAACACCGTATCGCAACCGACTCCGGAAGTGCTGTTATTGCGACAGGCCAAGGAATCGTCACCTATGTCGATGCCAATAAGGTTGTCGTCCAAGGCGATGCAGGTGAAAAAGTTTACAGTCTACAAAAATTCAAACGTTCCAACCAAGGAACATGCATCAATCAGAAACCATTGGTTCGTAAGGGCGAAATGGTCGATCGTGGGGATGTCTTAGCGGATGGACCTGCAATGCAGAACGGCGAATTGGCTTTGGGTCAAAACGTTCGTATCGCATTCATGACTTGGTATGGTTATAACTATGAAGATGCGGTCATCATGTCCGAGCGTTTGGTTAAGGAAGATGTCTATACCTCGATCCACATTGAGGAATACGATATCGAAGTCCGTGACACCAAGCTGGGGCCTGAAGAAATCACACGTGATATTCCAAACGTATCTCAAGACGCATGCCGTCATTTGGATGCACGCGGTATTGTCATGATTGGTGCTGAGGTTAAGGAAGGCGATATCCTTGTTGGTAAAGTCACACCGAAGGGCCAAAGTGAAATCTCACCTGAAGAAAAACTCCTCTTGGCAATCTTTGGAGACAAGTCCCGTGAAGTACGTGACAACTCCCTGAAGGTTCCGCATGGTGGTAGTGGTATCGTTCAATCTGTACGTATCTTTAAGCGTTCAGAAGGACACGATTTAGCACCAGGTGTCAATGAAGTCGTAAAAGTTTACATCGTTCAAAAACGTAAGATCTCCGAAGGGGATAAGATGGCTGGACGACATGGTAATAAAGGGGTCATCTCCAAGATTCTACCGGTTGAAGACATGCCGTTCTTACCTGATGGTTCACAAGTCGACATCATGTTGAACCCATTCGGTGTTCCATCCCGTATGAACATCGGACAAGTACTCGAAATCCACTTAGGCTTAGCGGCTCAAAAGTTGGGTGTCAAGTTCGCAACCCCTGTCTTCGATGGTATCAACAATGAAGATCTCAAAGAAATCATGCGTGAAGCTGAACTCAGTGAAGATGGTAAGACCACCTTGTTTGATGGTCGTACCGGTGAAGCCTTTGATGAACGTATCTCTGTGGGCGTCATGTATATGATTAAGTTGGCGCACATGGTCGATGATAAATTGCATGCTCGTGCAACCGGTCCATACTCACTCGTAACGCAACAACCTTTGGGTGGTAAAGCTCAAAATGGTGGTCAACGTTTCGGGGAAATGGAAGTTTGGGCACTTGAAGCCTATGGTGCAGCGAATACCTTACAAGAAATCTTAACCATCAAGTCCGATGACATCATGGGTCGTACAAAGACTTATGAAGCCATCATCAAGGGTAAAGACATCCCAGAACCTGGTGTACCTGAATCCTTCCGTGTTCTTAAGAACGAACTCAATGCCTTGGCAATCGATGTTCGCCTCTTGGATGAAAACGGGGATGATGTGGGTATGAAGAAGATTGAAGTCGAAGACGCCGTTGCGGTGAACCTCGATGAAGAACTTGTTCATACAACCTATGCATTAGATGAAGAATTTGTCGCTGAAGCAGCAGTTGTCGGAGCCGACGACTATGCTGAGATCAGCGAGGAAGAATAGGAGGAGACCGCATGAGTATAAACAATTTTGCAGCGATCCAAATTGGATTAGCCTCGCCTGAATTAATTCGTGAATGGTCCCACGGTGAAGTTAAAAAGCCTGAAACCATTAACTACCGCTCACAAAAACCGGAACGGGATGGTCTATTCTGTGAAAAGATTTTCGGACCTTCCAAAGACTGGGAATGTTACTGTGGTAAGTATAAGAAAGTACGTTACAAAGGGGTCGTTTGTGACCGTTGTGGCGTTGAAGTAACCAAATCATCCGTTCGTCGTGAACGCATGGGTCATATCGAATTGGCAGCACCTGTTGCACATATCTGGTATCTCCGTGGTATTCCTTCACGCATGAGCTTGTTGTTAGGCATCACACCTAAGAACTTGGAAGAAGTCGTTTACTTCGTATCATGGGTCGTTACCGATCCAGGATCAACAAACCTACAATTCAAACAAATCTTGTCTGAACAAGATTACCGTAATTTCACACGTCGTTATGGCTACGGAACTTTCGTCGCTAAAACCGGTGCTGAAGCGGTCAAGGAATTGTTGGAACGTGTCGATCTTGAAAAAGAACACAAACATGTCATCGAAGACTTGAAGGAAGCACAAGGTGACAAGCGTAAGAAATTAATCAAGCGTTTGGAAACCATTGATGCGTTCCGTAATAGTAATAATGAACCGGAATGGATGGTCTTGACCATGCTTCCTGTTATTCCACCGGATTTAAGACCAATGTTGCAGTTTATCGTCGTGTCATCACTCGTAACAATCGTTTGCGTAAACTCATTGATATGGGTACGCCTGCGATCATCGTACAAAATGAAAAGCGTATGCTTCAAGAAGCCGTCGATGCTTTGATTGACAATGGACGTCGTTCCAAGCCAATCTCCGGTGCCGGTGGTCGTGCCTTGAAGTCATTGTCACACAGCTTGAAGGGTAAACAAGGTCGTTTCCGTCAAAACCTTTTGGGTAAACGTGTCGACTTCTCGGGTCGTTCCGTTATCGCTGTTGGACCTGATTTGAAGATGTTCCAATGTGGTATTCCACGTGAAATGGCAATTCAGTTGTTCAAACCTTTCGTTATCAACGAAATCGTAAATCGCGGTATTTCTTCGAATCCGAAGAGTGCTGAAAAGCTCATCGAACGTCAAGACCCACGTGTCTGGGACGTCGTTGAAGCTGTTATTGAAAATCATCCGGTTCTCTTGAACCGTGCGCCTACCTTGCACCGTTTGGGCATCCAAGCCTTTATGCCTAAATTGGTTGAAGGTCGTGCCATTCGTTTGCATCCATTGGTAACCCCAGCGTTCAACGCCGACTTTGATGGTGACCAAATGGCTGTCCACGTACCACTTTCTGAATCGGCACGTGCTGAAGCTGAAATCTTGATGTTGGGTTCCAATAATATTTTGGGTCCTAAGGATGGTAAGCCGATCGTTACACCTTCACAGGACATGGTCATGGGTAACTTCTACCTCAATATGGAAGAAAGTGCTCAAGAATACTTTGCGAAAGCTGATGCTTTGGAAGTCATTGGTGATCTTGAAAATGCACGCATGTGGCGTTTATTTGGAACCAATGAAGGTCATGTCTTCCGTGACATCAATGAAGCCGTCATCGCATACGAAAACAAACACATTCATTTACACACCCGTATCGCAGTCAAAGCAAAGACCTTAGGCAAGCTCGGTTTCACACCGGACCAAAACAAGGGTTACTTGATTACGACCGTGGGTAAATTGATCTTCAATGAAATGTTCCCAAGTGACTTCCCATATTTGAATGAAGTCACCAAAGAGAACTTTGTAGCAACTCCAAGTCGTTACTTTGTGGCTCAAGGACAAAACGTTAAAGATTATGTTGCCAAGCTTGAAATCAGTAAGGACTATAAGAAGAAGGATCTTGGATCCATCATCTCAGAAGTCTTCAACCGTTATGGCACATCCCAAACTTCACAAATCCTGGATAAGATCAAAGACAATGGATTCAAATACTCCACTGTTGCTGGTATGACCGTTGCCCTCAGCGACATCGTCGTATCGCCAAACACCTACGATTATGTTGAACAAGGTAAAGTCCAAGAATCCAAATTGATGGAACTCCGTCAACGTGGACGTTTGACACCACGTGAGTGGGAACGCCATGTGACCATCTTGTGGGATCGCATCAAATCTGAAATCGGAAAAGATTTGGAAGCACATCTTCCACGTAAGAACCCAATCAACATGATGAAGACTTCTGGAGCGCGTGGTAACGCGTCCCACTTCACCCAGTTGGCAGGTACACGTGGTTTGATGGGCAAACCATTCAAAGCCGCTACATCAGGCGATGTTCTCCAACAATATGAATCCGAAGACGTAACCAAGAATAAAGAACCATTGATCGATAAGGTCGTTGACTTGATCGATTGGGGTGTTCTTGATTACCTCATTCCAAGTGATGACATCGATAAACTCAATAGTCTTGAAGAAGGACCGAATAAAGTTGAGTTCATGCGCAACATTGCAGACATGTTGGTCGATCGTAAGAAGAAAGAAGGCTTGGATGATATCTTGCGTAAAGCAACCTCCAGCCGTCAGAAACAAAGCCTCATCTTGGAACTTCTCAAGGAAGAATCCAAGGAAATCTATGCGGAACTTTCTTCTGCTGAAATCAAAACCATCAAGTCCATTCGTGATTTGAAGGAAAAATCAGAAGTCTTGCAAGCCTTAGGACGTCGTTTGGTTGAAGATAACCGCGTAAGTGAAGAAACCTTGCATAAAGCAGAACTTTCACGTCAATTACGTGTCACAGTCATGGAACTCTTGAGTAAAGAATCCCCAATGATCGTCGACCTCTTGACGCCGGATCAAAAGTTGGAGCTCAAATCCATCAATCGCACCAAGAACCATGAAGGTCTACGCAACTTTGCGTTGAGCTTGATGAATGACAATGCCTTGAACTTGGATAAGGTTCAACAAGCACACATGCTCTTGATCGTACCGGAGTTCATCAAGAAACATCTTGAAAAAGAAAGCAATTTCATTAAAAACATCACCACGCAGAAAGAATTGGACGGCTTACGTCTGAAACGTGCGAACCGTGATGAATATGTAAATGTACTTGCTGAACACTTGGTGGATGAAAACCGTGTTTCCATGCAGATGTTGGAAAAACTCGAAAGCGATATTCGCAAAGAGAAATCTTCCTTGTTGGCAGAGCACCTTGCTTTGGCAACACCTGAAATCATGGAGCTCTTGAGTGATGAAGACAAACTCATCCTTAAGAACATCAAGGGTAAGAAACAACGTTCTGAAGAATTGAAGCCATTGATTGAAACATTGATGAATGATTTGCGTTTGGATGATGAACTTCTCCAAAAAGCAGAGCTTCGCAAGGTCATCATGGATGGTTTGAAGAACCAAGATGATTTCATCATTGAATTATTAAGTGATGAAGAAATCATCGCATTGAATGAACACAAAGATAAGAAGCTTAAAGCAGACTCCCATAAACGCATCAGTGATGCGATCATCGAAGATGGACGTTTCACTCAAGTTCAACTTGAAGAGTACACCGTTCTGAAGGAAATGGTTTCTAAAACCGTTAGTTACCTTGAAGACGGGGCTCGTGAAGTCTTGGCCTTGGTTGAAGAATCGTACGATCTCGAACAGATCGAACGTAAACAATTCCCAAGCATCGCTTTGGAACTGATCAAAGCAAATCGTATCGATCAAGCATTCTTAGATCGTTTGGACACCAAGAAATTGGTCATGGAAATGTTGGCACTCGATGCGGCAGAGATCCGTGGCTTGTTGACGGGGATTCAAACGGAAGTTCTTGCGGAAGCCAAAGGCAAGAACATGGAACTCATCCGTAATGTAGCTGAAGGCTTGATTGCGGAAGATAAAGTATCCACGGAACACATTGCACGTTGGCAGCGTCGTGAACTCATCGCGAAGACACGTAAGTTGATTCAAGTTGAGTCCGATAAGATTTTACAAATATTGAATCCAGAAGAAATCAATCAACTTCAAACGAATAACAAGGATTTGGATGATTCATTCTATGACTTGGCTAAGAAACTCATTGATTCTGAAAAGATTTCCTATAAGAAGTTCTTGGAAGTCAAAGACAATGAAGTGGCTTATACACCAGATCAAGGTGGAAACGAAGTCCGTGATGCCGTTAAAGTTGAAGCCTTGCGTGAACGTAAGTATGCGACATCGATCTTCGAAGTCCCAATCTACTCATCATTCCGTAAAGGGTTGAACGTGTCTGAGTTCTTTATCTCTACGCACGGTGTGCGTAAAGGTTTGACCGATACTGCTTTGAAAACAGCGGAATCTGGTTACTTGACACGTCGTTTGGTTGACGTTGCGCAAGATCTCTTGATTTCTGAAGAGGATTGTGGAACCGATCGTGCATATGTTGTGGAAGACATCATAGATCGTAAGACCAATTCGGTTATTGAAGGCATCTTCGACCGTTTGGTTGGACGTTATGCCAAGGAAGATGTCATCAACCCAACAACGCAAGAAGTATTGGTTGAAAGTGATGAACTCATCACCGACGACATCGCTCGTCAAATCGTTGAAGCGGGTGTTAAGAAAGTTCTCATTCGTAATGTATTCTCCTGTGAATCCATCTACGGTGTATGTAAGAAGTGTTATGGTCGCAACATGGCAACGGGTAAGATCGTTGAAGTGGGCGAGGCTGTTGGTATCATGGCTGCTCAATCCATTGGGGAACCAGGTACTCAGTTAACCATGCGTACCTTCCACACTGGTGGGGTCGCTGCGGCTGAAGGGGGCGATATCACACAAGGTTTACCGCGTGTTGAAGAACTCTTTGAAGCACGTCGTCCGAAGAAACCTGCGCTCTTAGCGAAGATCTCCGGTACGATCACCACGATTGAAGGGGTTGACCCGAATATCTACTCCTATCTCTTGTCGGTTGTGAACACGGAAGAACAGAAGTTTAAGAAGATCCGTGATTTGGAATCCTTCAAGACACCTGAAGATGGTACGGAAAGTCGCGGAAACAAAGACTTGTTGATGCGTATCGTCATCACGAATGAAAAGGAAAGCGTTGAACACTTCGCATCCTTGACCCAACATATCCGTCCATGGATCAAAGTTGGTGTTGAAATCGAAGCCGGTGACAAGTTGACTGAGGATCATATCGATCCAAAGGAACTCTTGGAAGTCGGTGGCGTCCTCAGCGTTCAAAACTACATCCTCAAAGAAGTTAAGAAAGTATACCAAAGTCAAGGGATTGAAATCTCTGACAAACATATTGAAGTCATGATCAAACAAATGTTGCGTAAGGTTGTTGTCACGGATGGTCGTGATACACACATGAGCGCAGGCGTTCAGATCAGTTTGCCGAACATCACCAACCTTAATAAGAAAGCCTTGTTAAGTGGTCGTCGTCCAGCAACCTTCAAACCTGTCTTGTTGGGTATTTCGAAGTCCTCGGTTGAAACAGATTCATTCTTATCCGCCGCATCCTTCCAAGAAACCACTAAGGTCTTGACCGACGCGTCCATCAAGGGCAAAGTCGATCACTTGTTGGGTCTTAAGGAAAATGTCATCATCGGTAAGAAGATTCCTGCTGGAACTGGTTCACATGCAGAGCGTGAGAGCACAACGCAAATCATTGCATTGGCAGCTCAAATGAAAGATGCGCGTGAAGAAGTCAATCGCAGACTGATGGAAGAACAAAGCTTACCTCCGGAAATGATCCGTGATGGTAAGGAAGAAGAAGCCGACTATTAATCAAAACGATACGCTTGAAAATATTCAAGCGTATCGCTTCCTAGTGTATTGACAAGCTTAATAAAAACATTTATTATTTACTAGCTTATGAAATGACATTTCCTGAAAGGGAAATATCATTTTGTAGAAAAGTTAGGCACACCCGGAAGTGTGTGCAAAGGAAAGAAAGGAGTAGCGTATGCCTACAATCAACCAATTGGTCAGTCAAGGTCGTGTAAACAAAACATACAAATCAAAGTCGCCTGCATTAAACAGAGGCTTGAATACATTGCAACGTCGTCCTACTGACATCTCTTCCCCACAAAAACGAGGTGTTTGTACTCGTGTAGGGACGATGACACCGAAGAAGCCAAACTCTGCTTTGCGTAAATATGCGCGTGTACGTTTGAGCAATGGAATGGAAGTCATGGCCTATATCCCAGGGATCGGTCATAATCTACAGGAACACAGCGTCGTCTTGATTCGTGGAGGTCGTGTAAAAGATTTACCAGGGGTCCGTTACCACATCATTCGTGGAACATTGGACTGTGCTGGTGTCAACAACCGCAAACAAGGCCGTTCACTTTATGGCGTAAAACGTCCTAAAGCAGGCAAGTAAGGAGGTATTGAACCATGCCAAGAAAAGGTTATATAGCCAAGCGAGAAGTATTGGTCGATCCAATTTACAACTCAAAGCTGGTTACTCGTTTAATTAATAAAATCATGATTGATGGTAAACGTGGCGTCGCACAAACCATCTTATACGATGCTTTCGATAAGATCGAAGCAAAAACAGGACGCAATCCTATGGAAGTCTTTGAACAAGCACTTTCCAACATCATGCCGATGTTAGAACTTAAGGCTCGTCGTGTGGGTGGATCCAACTACCAAGTACCGGTAGAAGTTTCTGCAGAACGTCGTTTGACTTTGGGTCTACGTTGGTTGGTGAACTACGCTCGTTTGCGTAACGAAAAAACAATGGAACTTCGTTTAGCCAATGAAATCGTAGATGCTGCCAATGGAACAGGTGCATCCGTTAAGAAACGTGATGATATCCACCGTATGGCTGAAGCAAATAAAGCCTTTGCTCATTACCGTTGGTAAGATTGTGCGAGGTTTACTAGGAAAGGAGGCTACATATTATGGCACGTGATTATTCAATTAAGAATACACGTAATATCGGGATTATGGCCCATATCGATGCGGGTAAGACCACAACGACGGAACGTATTCTCTACTACACAGGTGTAACACATAAAATCGGTGAGGTTCATGATGGCGCAGCTACCATGGACTGGATGGCTCAAGAACAAGAACGTGGGATCACCATCACATCCGCTGCTACAACTGCTCATTGGAAGGGTCACCGTATCAATGTCATCGATACACCGGGTCACGTCGACTTCACTGTTGAAGTTGAACGTTCCTTGCGTGTCTTGGATGGCGCGGTCACTGTTTTAGATGGTAAGTCTGGGGTTGAACCTCAAACTGAAACCGTATGGCGTCAAGCGACAAAGTATGGTGTGCCTCGTATCGTATTCGTTAATAAACTGGATGCGACAGGTGCTGATTTCTATATGTCTTTCAGATCTTTACAAACGCGTTTAGGTGCTAAAGCTACGCCAATCCAATTACCGATTGGTGCTGAAAACTACTTTGATGGTTTGATTGATTTGGTCGAAATGAAAGCTCGCATTTTCTCAGGCGCTAAGGAGAAGGAAGATACCTTTACCGACATCCCTGCAGAAATGAAAGAAGAAGTTGAAAAATATCGTCATGCCTTGATCGAAATGGTCGCGGACTATGATGATGACCTCGTGATGAAGATTCTTGAAGGAGAAGAGCCAACGGTTGAAGATATCAAGGCTGCGATCCGTAAAGCAACCATCACAGGTGAATTCTATCCAGTCCTTTGTGGTGCATCCTATAAGAATAAGGGTGTTACAGCAATGTTGGATGCGGTCGTGGATTACCTGCCTTCTCCATTGGATGTTCCTGCAATCATGGGTGTCACAATGGATGGTGAAGAAGATGTTCGTCACAGCAGTGATGAAGAACCATTCTCTTCATTGGCATTTAAAGTCATGACGGATCCATTTGTTGGACGTTTGACCTACTTCCGTGTTTACTCTGGAACTGCTTCTTCGGGTTCCTATGTATACAACTCTACAAAAGATGTTCGTGAACGTTTCGGACGCATCATGCAGATGCATGCCAATCACCGTGCTGAGATTCAACAAGTCTATTCCGGTGACATCGCAGCTGCAGTTGGTTTGAAGAATACGACCACGGGCGATACCTTGTGTGATGAGAAACATGCGATCATTCTTGAGTCCATGACCTTCCCAGAACCTGTTATCAACGTTGCCATTGAGCCTAAATCAAAGGGTGACCAAGATAAGATGGGTCTTGCGTTGAGTAAGTTGGCTGAAGAAGATCCGACTTTTAAAACCTACACCGATCAAGAAACGGGTCAAACCATCATTGCCGGTATGGGTGAGTTGCACTTGGATATCTTAGTTGATCGTATGCGTCGTGAATTTAAAGTTGAAGCCAATGTTGGTGCTCCACAAGTAGCTTACCGCGAAACCATTCGTGCAGCTGCTGAGTGTGAAGGTAAATTCGTCCGTCAGTCTGGTGGACGTGGTCAATACGGTCACGTTTGGGTCAAGTTTGAACCAAATGAAACCGGTAAAGGCTTTACATTCGTTGATGGCATCGTTGGTGGAACTGTTCCACGTGAGTACATCAAGCCTACGATGGAAGGTATCGAAGCATCCTTGGCCAATGGTCTGATTGCTGGATATCCTGTCATCGACATCAAGGCTACCTTGTTTGATGGCTCCTACCATGACGTCGACTCCTCGGAAATGGCGTATAAAGTAGCGGGTTCCTTGGCGCTTAAAGAAGCAGCTAAGAAATGTAATCCAGTTCTACTTGAACCGATCATGTCCGTTGAAGTCACCGCACCAAATGAATATTTGGGTTCCGTTATGGGAGATGTATCCAGCCGTCGTGGTGTTATCAAAGACCAAGAAGAACGTGGCAACGCGATCATCGTCAAGTCCGAGATTCCACTATCCGAAATGTTTGGATACGCAACCGATCTTCGTTCATTTACGCAAGGTCGTGGCACCTATGCGATGACTTTCGACCACTACAGTGAAGTTCCAAAGTCCATAGCTGAAAAGGTTGCCAAAAAGAACTCAAGCAGTAACTAGTCCTTGATTTATACTAGGGATTAGCATAAAATAGAATTGCATTTTACAAAAACCAATTAGGAGGAAATTTAAGATTATGGGAAAAGAAAAATTTGACCGATCCAAACCGCACGTAAATATTGGAACCATTGGTCACGTTGACCACGGTAAAACTACTTTAACGGCAGCGATCACGCATTACTTGGCTAAGTCCGGTGGTGCTAAAGTAATGGATTATGCCCAAATTGATGGAGCACCTGAAGAAAAAGCACGTGGTATCACCATCAATACCGCTCACGTTGAGTACCAAACTGCTGCTCGTCACTACGCACACGTAGACTGCCCAGGACACGCCGACTATGTTAAAAACATGATCACTGGTGCTGCTCAAATGGACGGTGCGATCTTGGTCGTAGCTGCAACAGACGGACCAATGCCACAAACTCGCGAACACATCTTGTTGGCACACCAAGTTGGTGTACCTCACATGGTTGTTTTCTTGAACAAGTGCGATATGGTCGATGATGAAGAATTAATCGATTTAGTTGAAATGGAAGTTCGTGAACTCTTGAGTGCTAACGGCTTTGACGGCGATAATGCGCCTGTTATCCGTGGTTCAGCATTGAAGGGTGGCGAAGGCGATCCAAAATGGGAACCTAAACTTCAAGAGTTGATGGATGCAGTTGATGCATACATTCCTAACCCAGTTCGTGAAACTGACAAGCCTTTCTTGATGAGCGTTGAAGATGTCTTCACAATCACAGGTCGTGGTACTGTTGCTACAGGTCGTGTTGAACGTGGTATGTTGAAATTGTCTGAAGAAGTTGAAATCGTTGGTTTGCATGACACGAAGAAAACCGTTGTTACGGGTATCGAAATGTTCCGCAAATTGTTGGACTTCGCTTCTGCTGGTGATAACATCGGTGCATTGCTCCGTGGTGTCAACCGTGACGAAATCGAACGTGGACAAGTCTTGGCAAAACCAGGATCCGTTAAACCTCACACTCAATTCAAAGCACAAGTTTACGTTTTGAGTAAAGAAGAAGGCGGACGTCACACACCATTCGTTGCGAACTACCGTCCTCAATTCTACTTCCGTACGACAGACGTTACGGGTGTTATCAAATTGCCAGAAGGCGTTGAATTGGTTATGCCAGGTGACAACGTCGAAATGGAAGTTACTTTGATCGCTCCAATCGCTGTTGAACAAGGTACGACTTTCTCCATCCGTGAAGGTGGCCGTACTGTCGGTGCTGGAAACGTTATTTCCATCATCGCTTAATCAGTCAAAAGCTTAAAGCCAGTGTAAACTGGCTTTTTTCTATGTAAAAAGACATCCTTTTGGGATGTCT
>JBLJAX010000062.1:0-6084 GCA_047637795.1 Erysipelotrichaceae bacterium
CTTTTCTTCCTAAATATTAAAAAAGACTGTCAACTTAATTTGTCAACAGTCTGAAGGGAACGACTGTTCCCTTGATTAGAATGCGAAATTACCGTCTTTGAATACGACTACTTCTTGATTGTCTTGCGTCAAGCCGATGATGGACATGTCCGCACTGCCAAACATGAAGTCTTCGTGTTCCATCGAGTTGTTTGAACCCAACTTATCCAATTCTTCTTGTGTCATATCATTGCCACCTTTGACATTCATGGGGTAAGCTCTACCCAAAGCCAAGTGACAGGATGCGTTTTCATCAAACAATGTGTTCAAGAAGAGGATATTGCTGTTGGAAATGGGTGAATCGTGTGAGATCAAGGCGACTTCACCCAAATAGGATGAACCTTCATCAAACTCAACCAAACTCTTGAGTGAATCCTTAGCCTCTTTGGCATCGTAATTGACGACTTTGCCATCTTTGAATTCCAACCAGAAATCTTTGATCAGATTACCGTTGTAATTGAGGGGTTTTGTCGCAACGACTTTACCATTCACACCGTATTTGTACGGCATGGTGAAGCTTTCTTCGGTCGGCATGTTCGGATTGAACACGACACCCTTGGTCGACTTTTCATTGCCCCCTGCCCAGACATGATTTGGGATGAGTTCGATCGTTAAATCGGTACCTAAACCATTCTTGAAATGCAAGGATTTGAAGTTATAATCATTCAATGCCTTATTGTGCTTATGCAAGGTATCGTTGTGTTTTTCCCACTCCGCAACGGGATCATTGTCCTCACGAACACGAACCGCATTGAAGATGGCTTCCCACAAGGCATCGACAGCCATTACTTCGGTGATGTCAGGGAAGACTTTCTTAGCCCATCCAGCTGTTGGGACAGAAATGACGCACCATTGGGTACGATTGCCCATGGTGTGCTCACGCCAAGATTTAAGGGCTTTGTTTTGTGCGATCGCAGCCGTTTGAATCTTGATTGGATCGATATCTGCCATCAAACCAGGCGTTTCCGCATGAACAGAAATCAAAGCATAGCCTTTTTCAATGAAATAATTGAACTGTTCCACGATGTAATTCGGCACTGTGCCCAATACATCCAAATCACAATAGCTAAAGTTATGATGATTCACGATTTCATCGTTGTAGCGGACAAAGACATGGGAAGCCCCAGCTTTATAGCCTTCTTCAACCAAAATGCGAATGAAATCCTTTGTTTCGATGTTGGCACTGATCATCAAAGGTTGGCCCTTTTGGACATTCGCCCCGACCTTAACCGCCAACTCAGCGTATTTGCTTAATAATGTTTTTCTTCTTGACATAAAACTCCTATTTTCCGTGTGAAATCGGAAGCATTGCGGCCCCAACGATACCTGGCTCAGTGAGCTCAGCACGTTTGAAGAGCGGATTGCGCATCCCGACATGCACCAAATTGTTGTAATTGCTTAAAATTTTGTCAAAGTAGAAGGCATGCGACTTCGCAACCCCACCACCAATGACGAAAACATGCGGATCCACCACATGACCAATCGCCGAGCACAAAAGTGCAAAGTGATACGCCATGTCATCAATCATTTTAACTGCTTTTTCATTGCCTTCTTGAGCCAAATCAAAGATGGCTTTAGCGGAAGTGATCTTTGGATCCAATTCCTTTTGAGCCAATTTGACCAAAGCCGTACCACTGAAAACATTCTCAGCTGCCCCAACGTTCAAGTGATTGATTTTTTCACCTTCACTGGTGACGATGATGTTTCCAACTTCACCGGCATAACCATTCTTACCCGATACAACCTTGCCATCGACGACCAATGCGCCACCAACACCGGTAGAATGGGTCATATAGTAGACGATCTTATACCCTTTACCAGCCCCAACCAAGGCTTCAGCCAAACCAGCCACATTCGCATCATTATCGACATAGGTTGGTTTGTTGAACTCACGTTCAATTTCTTGAGCCATTGGATAGTTTTCGAAACCCGGTAGATTGGTTGCCATGGTCATGACACCACGGACCGTATCCACTGGACCCGGTACACCAATACCGATGCCTGCAACTTCATCCAAACCCTTGATTTGACGAATCAAAGCTTTGAGATTGTCCATAACTTTTTCAGTACCTTCCAAAGCATGGGAAGGAGCGCTTACGACTTGTAGGATTTGACCATCTTCAGTTACTTTGGCAACACGTACGTTCGTACCACCCAAATCGATTCCAATTACCGTTTTCATGTTTGACCCCTTATTTGATTTCTACGATTTTCATCATATTGGCAGTGCCTTCACCCGTTGGATATCCAGCGGTGATGATGACATAGTCCCCTCGGACCAAACCACGATCCTTGGCAATAATCGTTGCCAATTCATCATCGTTCGTCATTTCATTTTGAATATCCGACAAGATTGGGATGACACCCCAATGTGATTCCAACTTACGTTGTACTGATTTCGTGAATGTAACTGCAAATATAGGTACTGGAGGACGGAACTTCGAAATTCGTCGAGCCGTTGACCCGCCTTGGGTAAAGGCCACAATCGCCTTAACCTTGTCCAATTGCAGTGCTGAGTCCGCAACGGAAATCCCAATCGCATCCTGAATCGTCTTACGTGAAGACTTGATGGCTTGATCCAAACGTTCGCGGTAAGGAAGTATTTCTTCCATTGCACGTGAGATGATATCCATCGTCGTGACCGCTTCCAAAGGATATTCCCCAGCAGCTGTTTCACCACTCAACATGATCGCATCACTGCCATCCAAAACCGCATTTGCCACATCACTGGCTTCTGCACGCGTTGGACGCGGATTGCCCATCATGGACTCCAACATATGGGTAGCGGTGATAACCGGTTTACCGACTTCATTCGCACGTTTGATGATTTTCTTTTGATAGATTGGGACCAATTGGGTACTGACTTCAACACCCAAGTCACCACGCGCAACCATGACACCATCGGATACTTCCAAGATCTCATCCAAGTTGTCATAGCCTTCTTGGTTTTCAATCTTCGCAATGATTTGAATCTTGGATTTACCTTCGGATAAAAGAATCTTGCGGATGGCTAAAACATCAGACGCTCTTCTAACGAAACTCGTCGCGACAAAATCGACATCCATCTTACAACCAAAACGTAGATCGCCTTCATCCTTTTCAGAAATGAAAGGCATCGATAATTTAACATTTGGGACATTGACACCCTTACGTGTCTTGATGATGCCCGAGTTTTCAATACGACAGGTCAAAATACCGGGTTCCACATCGGTGATGGTCAAACGCATCTTCCCATCATCAATCAATAAGTAATTCCCAGGTTTGACATCGGCATACATTTCAGGGCAATCCACATGGAAGCGTTCATTGGTACCCAAGACAGGTTCCTTGACGACTTTAACCACATCGCCCTTTGTGAAATGCAAAACACCATCCGTCATTTCTCCACAACGGATTTCAGGTCCCTTGGTGTCCATCATGATGGCCAAGTTATACCCAGCCACATCACTGACTTCACGGACCATTTTGATCCGCTTGCCATGGTCTTCATGGTTGCCGTGCGAGAAGTTGAGACGAACGATGTTCATTCCAATCTCAGCCAGTTTTTGAACCATTTCAGGGGTTTCAGTCGCAGGGCCCAGTGTACATACAATTTTAGTTTTACGAATTTCTTTCATAGTTTCTCCTAGATCAACCGTTGGTGCAAGGCGAATAAACCCTTACGTGAAGCCTTTGGCATGGCCAAAGCCTCTTCAATTGGAAAGGATGTGATCTCATTGTGAACCATTCCAACGCAATGGCCACCAATTCCCTTCACTAATAATTCAACCGCATAATCCCCCATACGGGTCGCTAAGACGCGGTCAAATGCGGTGGGTGATCCACCTCTTTGGATGTGGCCTAAAACCGTCGAACGCCCAGAAAAGCCGGTCGCCTTACTGATCTTCGCTGCCAACATCTCGACATCCGTAATCTTCTCACTGATGACGACGATCGCATGCTTCTTCTTGCGATTCGTATCCAACTCACGCAACTTTGCCAAGACTTCTTGTTCATCGTAACCTGTTTCTTGAGTCACAATGATTTCAGCCCCACAACTGATGCCGGAATAGATCGCAAGATCCCCACATTTATTTCCCATGACTTCCACCACCGAACAACGATGATGTGAAGAACTGGTATCCCTCAATTTATCAATATTCTGTATGACGGTATTCAAGGCCGTATCAAAACCGATCGTATAATCGGTTGAGACGATGTCATTGTCAATCGTACCCGGTAGACCGATGCAGTTGATGCCCATATCCGTAAGTGCCATAGCCCCACGATAGGTCCCATCGCCACCAATCACCACAACCGCTTCGACGCCAAATTCCTTCAATTTCGCAACAGCGACTTTACGAACTTCGATATCCTTAAACTCCGGTAGTCGGGCTGAACCTAAGATGGTACCACCCCGATAGAGTATATCACTGACGGAACGCGTATTCATTAAGTACATCGATCCTTCGACCATGCCCTTAAAACCATCTTCGATGGCTACGACTTCGATTCCTTGTGATAAGGCAGAACGTGTCACTGCACGAATCGCTGCATTCATGCCCGGTGAGTCACCCCCAGAGGTGAGAACTCCAATCCTTTTTAGCATCGATAAGCCTCCTTAATCCAGAACAATTTTACCATTATTACTTACTTTTGTGTAAATTTTACACTGGATTTTCATTGTTTCGACGATTCATTCCAGCCAAATACAAAGGTTTCGCCAAACGCTCGATGCGCTCCAACAAACGTCGTGATTTCAAGCTCTCATCGTCCCCTTTGGCATTGAAACGAAAATGCACGGCAAGATTTGCTAAGTCATGGTTGGATGTGAACAAGGTCATCTTTTTTTCTTCCATACGTCCGTTTAATAAGGGAAAAAGCACCTCATCTCTGAAATAAGATGAATAGGTCTCAGCTCCGATATCGTCGAACACGACGATGCTCGCATTCTTCAAACGTTCCAACTTAATGGCACGTTGATCATCTTCCGTATACGAACTGTAGAATTGATAGGCCAGCTCCGGCACATTCACGAAGGCGACCTTCACATTCTGCTTCGCATAGTAATTCAAAATGGCCATGGCCAAGTAAGTTTTACCCACACCCAAACCGCCATAAATGTATAAACCCTGACGTTGATCTAGGGTCAACCATGATGGTATTTCTTTAATCGATTGAATGTATTGGGAATCGGCTTTTACTTTAAGCAGATTGCGGACATCCGCTAAAAGATAATGTTCCGGGCAATCCAAGACACTGAACTTCGCTTTGTGTTCCGTCTGTTTCAAATAATCCATTTGATACGCACAGGCTTGTAACTCAAAGCTTAAGAGCGGATCCAATTGTAGACCCAAGACATAACCCGTCTCTTCCTGACGACAGGTATGCAAGCCTGCACAGTTCTTGCATTTCTCTAAATGCATCAGCCATGTATTGAGTTTAGACGCATTGTCCGACACAAAACTTTCATCCAATTGATGATTACTTAGAAAAGCCTGGACATTGGAATTCTTTAAAAGTACTTTAACAAGTTCTTCTCGATCCAGTTTTTGACTTGGACTCAATTCAAAATCGAAATTCAGCTTTTCCATCATTCATCCCCCAATTTCATAAAGGCTTCCATCAAAGCCTTCTCTTCCTCGAAACTCAAACTTTCTTGCTTGGCTTCAGGATAATCACTGGCTTTCTCCACTCTTCGTTTCGTATTGGACTTAAAGCTCTGGCTCGCTTGAGCTTTCGCCTTTTCTAAGGTATTGATGTTCAAGGTTGCCCATTGCATCGCAATCATCTCCACATTCCGGGTATTGATGACCTGACGATTGGCTTTAAAGCTGGCTTCTATCAAGACATTGACGACCTGTGGATTGAGACCCATGACAGAGACCAATTGATTTAAAAGGTATTTCTCTAAAGCTGTGGGTTCGATATCCTTGCGCAACTTCTTTAAGAAGATGACAGGCGGATATTCATAGGGTGAACTGACTTGTGGGACTTCCGATACGACTTCCTTCGAAGCTAAACTACGTAAGCGTTTGATGTTCAAACTGGTCTCGTTGGCAACGT
>JBLJAX010000063.1:0-9731 GCA_047637795.1 Erysipelotrichaceae bacterium
CTGCGTAATTCATTGGATGTTTGTTTTAGAAAAACATCCTCAATCAAACTTTGATAGAAGTGATACGGATTGACAAGCACATTGCCATCGTTGACCTTGATCTTAGAACCTTTATAATCAAAAGCCAACCAGGTATCTGGAATGGCATAGTTGAAGATTTCATGGTTCTTCTGCGTTTGTTTCGCGAGTGCTTCTCTGATTTTGTTTAAGTTGGTACTCATAGTTTCCCTCCAGTTTCATTCTAGCATAAAGCACAAAACGATGTTAATGTTTGAGCCAGAGATTAGGGTGTAATCGATTACTTAAAGGGTTAATTAACATATGGATGGATACGATAGTGTTTGAACTTATGAAAGCGTTTTGGTAAACTAATGAAGATGAAAAAACCGATCCTGATTTTACTTGCGATTCTCATAAGTTCTACACTCATGTTGGGCTTATTTTTAGGTACGCAAGCATTACGTAAATGTGATTTAGAAGAGGATCTGGTTTGTTTTAACGATGAGCTGAAACGATATGAGTTTGAAGAAGGCGCCAGCTTGGTCGTGGAAGTGGATAATGCGGAATATGGGCTGGCTTTAGAGACGCTATGGAATACGACATATCCTGAACATCCTGATCGTCTTAAGACGTTATTGATAGAAGAAGAAGGTTCTAAGGATATTCAATATCTTGGCGCTCATGAGGCTGCTTTACAGTATGATCAACTCTATGCGTTGAATGAATTCGAGTTCAATCGACCGGATCAAATCAGTTCTGAATTGAATGTCGAAGGGAAACGCTTTTTAGCTTACACCGGTGAAGGTTTCGTCTTCTTGACAAATAAAACTAAGTTGGAAGAACTAGGCTATCCTTGGGTGGATGCGAATAATAACTATCTGCATGATGAATTTGAATCGTTTGAGAAGATGCTCGCACAAAGTGAAACCTTATCTCAAAGTCCCAATAGTTTGGTTTTAGCTTTGAATGATCGTTTTTCGTTCTATCCTTATTTAACAGCCTACGGTTGGAACTTATTTGAAAGCTACTCATCCTTTGAGCCTGGCATTGAGAAAGAAGAATTTCTTAATGCATTGATGTTTATTGAACGTTTATCCACGGTGAATTGGGAACAAAGCGATGCCAATTTAGCAGAAGATTATGTTTGGGATTATCCCTTGGTCATGGCAAATGATCAATTCGTCTTTAGCCAAGCATCCAACTTCATGTATCTCAATGAATGGGATGGTAAGCATGCGAGTGAATGGGTTGTGTCGGTGTTTCCAAAAGCAGAGGAATCAAGTACGGAACCTTTGCGACCTCTACTTCATGATATTAAAGGTTATGTATTGAGTAAGGATGTTCAATATCCAAGTTTAGCGCACGAAGTCATGTCTTTTTTAAGCAAAGCGGATGCCTTACAAGTTTATGTGGATACCCATACGGATATTCCTCTTGCCAATTTAGATGTACTCAGTGCGATTGAATTTAAAGATGAACGAAGCAAGCAATTTGCGTATGCCTATCAAGCATCGATCAGTGAGCCTTTGATTGCAATTCAAGACTATCCGCAACATTTGGCTTTTGCTTTGTATTATGATATAGATGTGATGGAAGTCGTTCGTCGTTTATGGAATAAGGAACTGACTCCACGAGAAGCGCAAATTGAATTCGCAATCTTATCTGACCAATGGGTCAATGCACATTCAAAATTGTTCGAGGGTAAAATCGATGTTAAATCGGAATGAAAAATTATTGGTATTAATCAATGCGATCTATTTTATAGCGGCCACAATGTCCGCTGTTTTTGTTAATGTTTATCTCTATGCGTTTACAGGATCCATCTATTCGATGACAGCCTATGCGATGGTTCGGTTCACCATGATTCCTTTGGGTTTCTATGTTGCGGGAATTGTTTCCCGTAAATGGTCTTTATCCACGATCCTAACGACAGGTTTGATCATCATCATCAGTGCTTTGGGGTACTTGTTGATGTTTAATCATTTGTTTGCGGATAACATTCTCTTGATCTATGTGGTTGGTTTGATCATTGGTTCGGGTGAAGGTTTGTATTGGTTCTCCATTGTTAAATTGAACCTTAAGGTTTCAACCCGTGAGACACGTGCTAAATTCATTTCAACCATGGGTATCTTCAATGCGGCATCGACGATCGTAGCACCTTTTGTGGCAACGATGATCGTACGTTTGTCCACCACGGATACAGAAGGTTATATTCGCATCTTCTGGATCGTCATCGTCTTACAGATGTTGGCGGCCTTTGTATCAACACGCGTCGAGAACTTCTTTGAAACGAAGACCTATACGGTATGGGATAAATTAAATCTAAAAGAGGATGGGCAATGGCGTTATGTCATGACCAGTCATTTCATTTTTGGCTTGCGTGACAGCATGCTCATCGTGATGACCGGAATCTTGATTTATAATGCGACGGGCGGTAAGGGAAGTTTATATGGTGACTTATTGACGGGCTTTGCGGTCTTGAACTTGATTGCCAATACCATCGCAAGTCGTGTCATACAACGTAACAACCGTATCCAAATCTATTTCTATGGCGCGCTGTTGTTGTTTACAAGTACGATGATGTTGGTCTTGGTGCCCAATCTGATCGGGGCGATCTACTTTGGTCTGGTCAATGCTTTAGCGATTCCTTTTGTATCCAACACCTTCAATATCATCATGATGAATGCGATGCAAGATTACACCGAACATGAAAACATCACCGGACGGGTCATTGCGAAAGAGTTTGCCTTGAATGGGGGACGTTTATTGGGTATGGCGATGACGATTGCCTTGTCATTCATCCTCCCAGAACCGTATTCTTTGATCGCGGCAGTAACGTTTTGTTCCGTCGCGATTGTCGTCTTAGTTGTCTATGCTAGAAATTACCACACCAAGCGAGATGCTTTGAAACAGGTTTGATATGCGTTGGGAAGAATTTTTAACAGCTGAATTCAAACAAGATTATTTCGTAAAACTTTCAGAACAGTTGAAAGAAGCGTATGCGACGAAAACAATTTATCCACCAAAAAAGGATATCTTCAATGCGTTTGCGTATACACCACTGGATCAAGTCAAAGTTGTGATTCTGGGTCAAGATCCTTATCATCAAGTGAATCAAGCCCATGGCTTGTGTTTCTCAGTGAATCCCGGCATTCCTTTTCCACCCAGCTTAAACAATATCTTTAAGGAATTGGTGGATGATATGGGTTGCGAATTGCCAAAGAGTGGAAGTTTAGTGAACTGGGCTACACAAGGTGTATTTCTACTTAATACGTATTTGAGTGTGGAAGAGAGTAAACCCTTATCCCATTCAAAAATAGGTTGGGATGTATTTACAGATCATGTGCTTCAAGTGCTGAATGCGCAGGACCAAGCCATTGTCTTTATTCTCTGGGGAAACAAAGCTCAACAAAAAGCAGCGTTTCTAAACAATCCTAAGCATCTGGTGTTAAGAGCACCGCATCCTTCACCTTTGTCTTCGTACCAAGGCTTCTTTGGCTCAAAACCATTTTCCAAAGCAAATTTATTTTTAACTCAAAATGGGATGGATCCCATTGTGTGGTGTTTATGAAATTCAACGACATCCAATCCTTCATTGATTACACAACGAATCGTATGAACAAAGGTCGCTTCAGTCTCGATCATTTTAAGGCGTTATTGGAAAGCTTAGGCAATCCGCAACACCAACTCAAAACCGTACACATTGCAGGAACCAATGGCAAAGGAAGTACGACCAATTACCTTAGAGCCATCTTGCAAGCCTCTGGCTTAAGGGTGGGAACCTTTACTTCGCCTCATTTGGAAGTACATAACGATCGTATTCGTATCAACGATGTTTACATTTCAGATGAACAGCTTTTGTACTATGGTAATCGTTTTGCGGAATTGATTGAAGAAAACAATCTTTCCATGTTTGAGATTGATACGCTCATTGCGATTCATTTCTTCTTGGACCAAGATGTGGATATCGCATTGTTTGAAGTGGGTTTAGGTGGACGTTTGGATGCGACGAATGTCATTATTCCAATGATTAGTTTGATCACAACGATTGGTTTTGATCATATGGATATCTTAGGCGATACACTTGCATTGATCAGTATGGAAAAAGCTGGGATTGTGAAAGAGGGCGTTCCCCTTTATACATCTGAAGATAAGCCGGAATGTTTGGATGTTTTCAAACAAATCTGTATTGAACGCAATGCGAAGTTTAATACCATTAAAGAAGCTCAAAACATCGAACTTAAGTATGGAATAAGGTTTAATTATGATAACTTATCGATTCATTTGAAAACATCGGCACTTTATCAAGTCAAGAATGCGAGTTTAGCCATTGAAGGAGCTCGCTATCTTTCGAACTATTTTGAGATTAATGATGACAATATCATCAATGGTCTAAAAGACACACAATGGAAAGGCCGCTTTGAGTTGGTCTCTACAAATCCGCATATCATCATCGATGGTGCACACAATACGCATGGTGTTTCCGCTTTAGTTGAGAGTGCGAGATATCTGCCTAAACCTTTAGTTATCGTGTTCTCTGCTTTACGAGATAAAGAGACGGATGCGATGTTGGATGACTTGTTGTCAATTGCGGATGAGGTCATCGTAACGGAGTTTGAATTCTATCGTGCGGCAAGTTTGGAAATGTTAAGACATGGGAATGTTCTGGCAATCCAAGATAATCATGAAGCGATACGCAAAGGGATTGCGTTGAGCCTGAATGGGACATGTTTGATTACAGGTTCCTTGTATTTCATCAGCCAGGTTAGACAAACGATCTTACCTGAAATCCTAGGAGTAAAGCGATGATTCTATTCAGCCAAATCGCAAGTGTCCTTGCCATTGCTTTCATCGGCACTATTAGCGTGAAAATAAGTAAACCAAAGATTCAACTCAAGACCTTGGTCATGGTGAGTTTTTTGGTAGGCATCAGTGTTGTCTTGGCCTTGTTGTCATGGATGATTCCGCTTTTTGGTTTCTCATCGCTCAAGATAGGCTTTTCGCAGATCCCTTTGATGTTCATTGGTTTTGTGTTTGGACCCTTTTGGGGCTTTCTTGGAGGCTTGTTGGCAGATATTTTGGAACTTCTTACGGGAACCATTGCCTTTCCCTTCTTTGGTTTCACTTTAAATAAAGTCCTGGTTGGCTTCATTCCGGGCTTGGTTGTGAGAATTGTTAAAACAGATGATCGTTACACACGGATGTGGCCAACAATTGCAATCATTTTGATTTCGATGCTTGCCATGTTTTATGTGTTCTCAACGAATCAAGTCAAAGTGGATGAGAACGTCATCACCGTTGGCTTGGAGATTAAATTGATCCTTTCTGCGCTGATTATTTTCATGATGAGTGGCTTGTTGATCAGTTTGAATATTATTTTAAGGCATCAAAAGAATCATTATGCATTCTTGTGGATATTGGCTTTGATTCTTGTGGAAATGATCGTACAGTTGATGCTTACTCCCTTTTGGTTGGATGTCATGTATGGGATTCCGTTCATTGTGAGTGTCTCGGTACGCTTGATTAAGGCAGTTGTGATGATCGTCATTAATACGATGATTGGTTTGGTTCTGCTTAAGGGTATCCTGCCAATGTTTCGTGACAAGTTCAGTGCTTAGTTTGTAGAGTAAATTAGTAAAAGAAGGTATAATATGCGTATAGCCAACTCTAAGGAGGGTACGCATGCGAAAACATAATATGATCGCAATGATATTGGCAGGTGGACGTGGATCACGTCTTTTTGACCTTACCAATAAAGTTGCTAAACCTGCGGTATATTTCGGGGGGAAATACCGCATCATCGACTTTCCCCTAAGTAATTGTGCGAATTCGAATATTCAAGTTATTGGGGTTTTGACGCAGTATGAATCGGTATTATTGAACTCCTATGTCGCTCAGGATCAACGTTGGGGCTTGGATGCCAAAGACAGTGGTATCTATGTCTTGCCTCCACGAGAAAAGAGTGAAGGTTTTGGTTTGTATCGTGGTACGGCAGATGCGATCACACAGAATATTGATTTTGTGGATCAATATGAACCCGATTATGTCTTGATTCTTTCTGGGGATCATATCTATAAGATGGATTATGACGCCATGTTGGAAGATCACAAAAAGAATAAGGCGGACTTAACCGTTGCGGTTTTGGAAGTTCCTTTGAAGGATGCGTCTCGTTTTGGAATCATGAATGCTCATCCGGATGGTCAGATTTATGAGTTTGAAGAAAAGCCTAAGAATCCTAAATCGAATCTCGCTTCGATGGGTATCTATATCTTCAGTTGGCCACAATTGAAAAAAGCATTGCAAGATGATGTTTTGATTGAAGATTCAGAACATGATTTTGGTAAGAATATCATTCCTACGTTCTTGAGTGAAAAGAAGCGTTTGTTTGCTTATCGTTTCAAGGGGTATTGGAAGGATGTCGGTACGATTGAGAGCCTATGGGAAGCCAACATGGATTTGATCTATCATCGTGATGAAATCAATCTAGGCGATGCCGCTTGGAAAATCTATACTGAAGATATCACCGTTCCACCACAATACATTGGACCTGAAGCATCGATTGAAAATGCGTATATCAATCAAGGCTGTGAAGTTGAAGGTCGTGTCGTGAACTCAGTCTTATTTACAGGTGTTAAAGTTGAAGCGGGTGCTGTTGTCAAAGACAGTGTCTTGATGCCGTTCTCGCATGTGAAGAAAGGTGCTGTTGTCCAACGCGTGATTGTGGCGGATGAAGTATGCATTTCTGAAGATGTGGTCGTAGGATCTGAAAATGGTGAAATCGAATTGATTTCACAGAATGTTTAGGGGGACGCAATGATGAACAACATACTTGGAATCGTCAATTATGATGATGCTTCAGTTAAGGTGCAAGGTTTAGATAATTATCGTCCAATTCCTTCGCTTTCTTTCTTAGCCCGTTATCGTTTGATTGATTTTGCGATTTCGAACATGACAAACTCGGGCATTCGTCACATTCAGGTCTATGTCAAACATAAACCACGCTCTGTCATTGAACATCTTGGCAGTGGTCGTCAGTATAACATCAATTCCAAACAGGGTAAGCTTCGTATCCTTACGGGTGAAGAGGCAACCCAATCAGAAGCATACAATCATGATATTACGGCTTTCTTACAGAACATGCGTTTCATTGAAGATGCGAAGCAGGAATATGTCATGATCATGCCAAGTCACATGATCTATACCGTTAACCTGGAAGAAGTCTATAATCATCATCTTGAAAGCAAAGTGGATGTGACGGTCTTGTATAAGACGGTGAACAATGCGCATGAGTCGTTTATTGGTGTTGATACTTTGAAGTTGAGTGATAAGAAACAGGTTGAAGAAATCGAAGTCAACCGTGGTAAGTATAAGAATCGTCATGTGTCCTTGGCAGCGTATATGATGAGCAAGGAACTCTTTATTCATTTGATTCATTTGGCCGATAATATTTCTTCTTTCTATACCTTGCGTGATGTCCTTCAGGAACAAGCCCCTCTTTTAAACATGGTGGGTTATCCTGTTAAGGGATATGTCGCATGCATCAATTCATTGGATGAATACTATCGTGTGAATATGGAGTTGACGGATTATGATATGGGTAAACAACTGTTCAATCCAGATTGGCCGATTCATACGCGGACCAGTGATTCCTGTCCTACCCAATACACTCCGGATGCGAAAGTTAAGAAGTCAGTGATTGCCAATGGTTGCTATATTGAAGGTACGGTCATCAATTCGGTCTTGGGTCGTGGTGTTGTGGTCAAACAAGGCGCAATCATTGAAAACTCCATTGTTTTGGAAGGCGCTGTGATTGGTGAGAATGTTCATGTCAAACGTGTCGTTGTGGATAAGTCCGCACAAATTTCGAAGGTCAAAGAGCTTGTCGCAGAAGAGAATAAAGTTCTCTATGTGAAGCGGCAAGATCGGGTATAGTGATGAAAAAGATGTTATTTGCGGCATCTGAAGGTTTACCATTTGTTAAGACAGGTGGTTTGGCGGATGTCATCGGTTCATTGCCTCAGGCGATGAAGGGTGAAGGTTTTGAAGTGTCTGTGGTCATGCCTTTGTATCTAAAGACAGCCAAGACGATGCACAGTACGTTGACCAAAGTGAAGACGTTTAAAGTGGATGTCGGGGTTATTCATACGGTTGCGACCATCTATTCCAAAGTGATCGATGATGTGACGTTCTATCTTGTTGAGCATGCGCCTTATTTTGAACGCGATGGTTATTATGGTTATGGCGATGATGGTGAACGTTTTGCGTTCTTCAGTCATGCGATTTTAAGAATGATCGAAGAGAAAATCGTTGAGCCGGATGTCTTGCATGCACATGATTGGCATGTTGGTATGCTTCCTCTCTTAGCGAAGACGGTGTATGCGAAAAGAATCAAGACGCCGTTGACTTTGTTTACGATTCATAATTTACTCTTCCAAGGGTATTTCCCTTATGATATTTTGGAAAGTTGCTTTGGCTTGTCGAATGATTATTACTTTGATGGACGTTTACGTTTCAAAGATGGGATCAGTACGATGAAGGCAGGCATCTTGTATTCGGACTTGGTCACGACCGTGTCCAAGACCTATGCACATGAAATCTTGACACCTGAGTTTGGTGAAAACATGGAATATGTTTTACAACTCAGACAGGCGGATCTCTTTGGAATCGTGAATGGCATCGATGTGGATCTTTGGGATCCAGCTACGGATGATCATCTCGCTGAGAAGTTCAGTGTTAAAACAGTTTCACGTGGCAAAAAAGCCAATAAGCTTGCCATTCAAAAAGAATTGGGTTTACGTGAAGATCCCGATGTGATGTTGGTTGCGATGGTTTCGCGATTGACGGATCAAAAGGGTGTCAGTCTTTTGACCCAAGCGATGCATGACATCATGGGTTGGGATATACAGGTTGTTGTTTTAGGCACTGGGGATTCATGGGCTGAGAATGAACTCAAAGCCATTGAGTTCCGTTATCCACGCCGTGCTGTCTTCTATTGCGGATACAATGAATCGTTGGCACATCGTATTTATGCAGGTGCGGATGTGTTGTTGATGCCAAGCGCATTTGAACCTTGTGGTATTTCACAGTTGATTGCGATGCGTTATGGAACACTTCCAGTGGTTCGTGAGACGGGTGGTTTGAAGGATACGGTTCAACCGTACAATCAATTCACCAAGGAAGGAACTGGCTTTAGTTTTATCCCGATGAATGTGAATGATTTCAAACATGTCTTGTGGTTGGCTTTGGAAACATACACTCAACGTAAGGATGATTTTAAGACCTTACGTAAACAAGCGATGTCCAAAGATGTGTCTTGGCAGAAGTCTGCGCATGAGTATGCGGAATTGATTGATTTTCGTTTAAAATAAAGAGGATTTTCCTCTTTTCTTTTTGTGAAAACGCTCACATCTATTGGTGTAATCATTGAATGAAAGAGGTGTCAATGCTATAATACAAAGGTACTCAAGGAGGAAACAGTATGGCAAAAAAGACAGTCAAAGATTTGAATGTCAGTGGTAAGAAAGTCATCGTTCGCGTTGATTTCAATGTGCCAATTAAAGACGGTGTCATCAAAGATGATAATCGTATCGTTCAAGCATTGCCGACCATTAATTATTTGGTTGAGCAGGGCGCTAAGTTGATCCTTTTATCGCATTTAGGTAAGGTCGATCATAAAGATCCTGAGAAGACAGTTTCTGATAAGAAGAAAAATAATATGGCTCCTGTTGCGG
>JBLJAX010000064.1:0-3530 GCA_047637795.1 Erysipelotrichaceae bacterium
TTGCCACTTCCATTGTGACCAATGAGTGTTGTATAACTTCCTTTCTTGACGACAAAAGAGACGTCTTTGACGACATCTTGTGTTTGGTCGTATGAAAAGTTTAAATTCTTAATTTCAATTGGATTCATAGTTCCTTCTTTAATTGCTCTTCACAAAATGATAATCTTGATAAATTCCATGGGCATTGGCAGCCAATTGCGCGACTTTTAATACAGCATCAAATGCACTCTGTGCATCTGAATTTACTTGTTCCTTGAAAACACAATGAAATGCATCCGATTGCTCGAGCAATGTATATTCTGATGAAAGCTTCGTCTTAAAGATTTCACAGTTGACTTCATCCACAAAGCTGATGGTGTGAACGCAATCCAACATACTATTCTCTGGGAAAGCTTCCAATAGAACCTTTGTTTGAACACGATAATTTTGAACGATGGTTGGATCGATCGTCACCTCTTCAGCAACTTTTGCCAATTCAGGCTCATGTTTATCAAGATCCAATTTAGCAGGTACATTCTTCTGTTTGTTCTTTTTAACCAATTGTGTTACACCGTATGCGGCTGCACCAAGTGCAACGAGTTTGAGTAATGTTTTCATCGGGAATCTCCTTTTGTTATCATATCACAATCTATGCTTTCTGGGTATTTACGCCATATGAGTAGGATACCATCTCCGACATCATATTTGTGAGTGATATAATCTGGATTGTTTTCGACAACATTCTGGAAGTACGCAATTTTCTCGACCATATGCCGTAGATTCTTGCGCAATACGAGTTGCAATCGATTTGCTACATGTCCATGAAAGTTGATGTTATCGACAAGGATGGTACCATGTGCAGATAAGTTATTGATAAAAATGTTGAAATAATGGAGTTGTTGGGCTTTAGGACCATCCAGAAATATTAAATCAAACTTCTTATCTGTTCGATAATCTTTTGCGTCCATCCAAACACAGTCAATCTGATTTTCAAGTCCAAAGCTTTTGACATTGCTCATTGCTTCCAGATATCTTGCATGACTGAATTCAATCGTCGTGATTCTGATTCTAGGATCTAAGAGTGCCATCGCAATACTCCAGTATCCAACAGCAGTCCCGATTTCCAAGATATTAATGACGTTATGTGAACGAATGAAATCTTGGCAAAACAAAATACCCGCATCTTCCATGATGGGGACATTGTTCATGATAGCTTTCAATTTGATGTCATTTAAACGTTCCATAAATAAGAAAGGGGAGCAAACGCTCCCCAATGTTTTAAACCAACTCGATGGTTGCCATCGGGGCTGCATCCCCACGACGTACGCTTGTCTTCAAGACGCGAGTATAGCCACCTTTACGGTCAGCATACTTCGGTGCGATTTCATCAAATAATTTTTGTAATGCAGTTTGGCCTGTCTTCTTATCCGCAATGACATCACGAACAAAAGCAGCTGCTTGACGACGTGCATGCAAGTCGCCCTTTTTTGCAATGGTGATCAACTCATCCACAACTGAACGAAGATCCATGGCCTTCATTTCTGTTGTTTCGATTTTACCACTGACAATCAAACTGGTTGCTAAGTTCCGTAACATCGCTTTGCGGTGATCGGCAGTCCGTCCAAATTTACGATTTTCCATAGTTTATCTCATTCCTTAATCATAGACCTTGAAGCCGAGGCCCATGTCGATCAATTTTTCTTTAACTTCTTTTAATGATTTCTTACCTAAGTTACGAACACGCATCATTTCTTCTTCACTACGTTGTGTGAGTTCGTCAACGGTTTGAATACCAGCACGCTTCAAACAGTTGTATGAGCGTACGGATAAGTCTAGATCTTCAATCATCATGACCATACCTTTATTGGTACTTTCATTCGTGGATTCTTTAATTACGGAATCCATGGATGCGACTTGGTCATTGATATCACTGAACAAATCCAAGTGATCGGTCAAGATACGAGCCGCTAATGCCAATGAAGCTTGAGGTGTGATTGAACCATTGGTCCAAACTTCCAAAATCAACTTGTCATAACGAGCATCTTGCCCAACACGTGTCGGTTCCACATTGTAGCTGACACGTTCGATCGGAGTATAAATGGAGTCGGTATAAATTGTACCAATTCCTTGTGCGCCCCCTTGGTGAAGCGACTTGTTTTGGTCAGCAGAGACATAGCCACGGCCATTCTTTGCCTTCATTTCCATTTCAAGAACTGCGCCTTCTTCCAAAGTCGCAAGGACGAGATCTTTATTCAAGATTTCTACGTTTGCTGGACACTCGATGTCACCTGCAGTTACGACCTTACTACCCTTCGCATTGATGCGAAGCGTATAAGTATCATCATCACTGATGCTTAGAATTAAGTCCTTCAAATTTAGAATAATATTAGTGACATCTTCCACGACACCAGGAATTGAGGTGAATTCGTGATATACGCCTTCAATTTTAACAGAATAAACCGCTGCTCCCGGTAGCGAGGAGAGTAATACTCTTCTTAATGCGTTGCCAATCGTTGTCCCAAAACCACGTTCCAAAGGTTGTACTTCGAATTTTCCGTAACTTTGCGACTCTACATATTCCTGTATTTCAAATTGTGCACGTTCAAATTTTTGCATTTCAGCCCCTCCTCAATGTAAGACTAACCACGTGGTCGTTTTGGTGGACGACAGCCGTTATGTGGAATAGGTGTTACATCATTGATGACTGTGATGTTCATGCCTGCTACTTGCAAGCTACGAACAGCAGACTCACGGCCTGGTCCAACTCCTTTTACCAATACTTCAACAGTACGCATTCCATGATCCATCGCTGCTTTAGCGGCTGCTTCAGATGCTTGTGAAGCGGCATAAGGCGTTGACTTACGTGAACCTTTATAACCCAATGCACCAGCACTGGACCAAGCGATTACGTTACCTTGTTCGTCGGTGATCGTTACGATGGTGTTATTGAAGGTTGAATGAATGTGCGCTACACCGCGAGCAATATTCTTACGTACTTTACGTTTACGTGTTGCTTGTTTTGTTGCCATGTTTCAAGTCCTCCTATTTCTTCTTGTTCGCTACAGTACGACGTGGTCCCTTACGCGTACGAGCATTCGTACGTGTTCTTTGTCCACGAACTGGCAAACCTTTACGATGACGTAAACCACGGTAAGAACCGATTTCCATCAAACGTTTGATGTTCAAGTTGATTTCACGACGTAAATCACCTTCAACTTTAATCTTATCTACTTCTTTACGAATCGCGTTGACTTGATCATCACTTAAGTCTTTAACGCGAATGTCTTCAGAAATTTGTGTAGCTTCCAAAATTTTCTCAGCCAAAGGACGGCCGATTCCATATACATATGTCAATGATACAACCACACGTTTGTCGCGTGGAATATCAATCCCTGCTATACGAGCCATGTTTCTATGTTCCTCCAATTATCCTTGACGTTGTTTGTGCTTAGGATTCTCACAAATAACCATTACGCGACCATTTCGTTTGATGATCCGGCATTTGTCGCATATGGGTTTGACTGATGGTCTAACTTTCATACTTGTCACTC
>JBLJAX010000065.1:0-2970 GCA_047637795.1 Erysipelotrichaceae bacterium
GAACCCCATCGTCATTGGATCTGGTTCCAATGTGCAAGATGGAGCGGTCATCCATGTGGATCCCGACACGAAAGTATTCATTGGTAAAAACGTGACCATCGGTCATTTAACCCATGTCCATGGCGCTACCATCCATGATGAATGCATCATCGGCAGCACATCGACGGTCTTGGATAATGCGATCATCCATTCGCATAATCTCATTGCAGCGGGTGCTTTAGTTTCACCGCGCAGTGTCATTGAAGAAGGTCATCTCGTGACAGGTTTACCTGCCAAAATAAAACGACCTCTTACAACAGAAGAGATCGAACACATCAAGTGGAATGCGGAAGAATACATTAATCTAAAGAACGAATACCTGAATCAATGACGGGTTGGTTTCATCCAAATCCAAATACTGACCAGCGACGCAATACTTAGGATGAGAATCTTGATTGCGATAAGCGGTATGAAGAATGTGACACTGATAAGAATACTAAACCAAAGCACCAACAGTGCTTTTATTTTTGATTTCAAGGGAATGCCTTGGGGATCCAGATAATCTTGGACAAAAGGTCCCAGTTTTGGGTGTTGCATGATTTCTTGGATCTTTTCAGGTTGACTCTTCCCAAACAAGAAGATTGCCAATAACACAAAAGGTGTGGTGGGTAGAACAGGTAAAAATAAACCGGTCATAGCCAAGCCGATACTGATGCTTCCACCTACTTGATATAAGATCTTCAACATGTTCCCCATTATACCAAAGATTCTGCACAAAAACATTAAATGTGATGATTATCACAAAAAAAGCACCACCAGAGTGATGCTTGCATGATTAGATGTAATTCCATGGGCTGACATACGAACCATTCTTCAATACTTCGAAGTGGAGATGCGAGCCTGTGCTATAACCTGTATTCCCAACTGAACCAATTCTTTGTCCTGCAGTGACCTTATCTCCAACACTGACCTTGAAGGCAGATAAGTGGAGATAACGCGTCTTCAATCCATTTCCATGATCGATCGTGATGTATTTACCGAGGGTGTTATCTGTAGCAACCCCTGTGACTTTGCCATCCGCATAGGCATAAACGGCCGTACCTGTCGCAGCTGCGATATCGATCCCATTATGGAAAATGCGACGCCCTGAAATCGGGTGCGTACGATTTCCATAATTACTGGTCAAACGACCCGACACAACCCCATAATTATTACCGCCACTACGTCCCACGGTACGCTTCGTACCAACTTTGACTTCAGCACTGACTGGTTGTTTAAGTACGGTTTCTTGAATCGCCAAGACTTCCGTCGGATACCCATTGACGATTGTGATATCGTAGACAACGCGTTTCTCCCCTTCAATACCTTCTTTGAGGATGACACGTTGCGATGTCAATAAACTATTATCTTGGATACGGATCGTATCAAATTGAACCGGCTCTAAAGCGGTATTCTCTAAACGAACTTCCACATCATACATCGGATTCGCAGGTTTGAAGAGAATCTGATCCCCTGGCCAAATGGCACCTGTTTCAATGTTGAGTTGAGGATTGTAGTCCGCAATCGTCTTCATATTCACATCTTCGTGATCAACCGCAATCTGCCAAAGGCTATCGCCTTTCTCAACCGTGTAGTAAACCGCTTCCTCTTCATTCAGTGTCATATCCAAGGCGACATCTTCGACATCCTGAAAAACAAACTCTTGGTCCACCTTAATCGGTAATACCTCGATATCTTGCACAAAGGAGACTTCTGTAATCTTTGCCTCTTGTGCGATATTGGATTTAGATAAATAACTCATTTTATACTTTCTTAAAAGGATATCGAGCTCATCCGCTTGGTCCGCAGGCAAGGTAAAACGCGTTTCTCCCTCCACTCTAAATTCAATCGCATCCAACTTATTGAGATGTTTCATGGCAGAGATTCCAGAAACCGTTATGACCCAACCAAAAACCAGGGTCGATGCGATATAGATCGTGTTTTTTATTTTTCGCTTTAAACGCATGCGCATCCTTTCTTAAACATTATTATCGAATTGTCCTTAAATTCAGGATTCAGTCTATCCGTTTTATTCGTTGTGATTATAACAGATGAAAATTGATGTCACAACCCTTGCGTCCTATGAATCCTAAATGTGAAGAAAATTTCACTTAACAAAAAAAGGATGTCACTTTACGACATCCTCCCACTTTATGCACGATTTCCATTCAATTTTAAGACTTTCATCAACTCCACAACAGGAATTGGAATGAAAATGAGGGCTAAAACAACCATCCAATGGGAACTGTCCATTGAAACCAATTTAAATAAATCACGGAACACAGGAATAAATAATACCGCCAACATCATCAAGGCATTGACGAATGTCGCAAGAATCAACCATTTGTTCACAAAGAAGGTTTTGAACACCGTTCCGTGTGTTGAATGGATATTATAGGCATGTACCAACTGACTGAAGGCCAAGACCGTGAAGGCCATCGTTTGACCTTGAGCTAAAGATCCTTCTTGACCTAAAGCGCCATAACCATAAAGGAAAGCAATCAACGTTAGAATTCCAATCATGATGCCTTGGTAACCAATTCTGAAATACATCGCTTTCGTCAACAGACTGGTCTCACGATTTGGTTTACGTTTCATGATGCCTTCTTCAGCCGGATCGACCCCTAAAGCCAAAGCTGGTAGACTATCCGTCACCAAGTTGATCCATAAAATATGAATCGGCAATAAAGGCGTTGCCCAATTCATGAAGCTCGCAATCAATAAGACAACCAATTCCCCAACATTACACGATAACAGATAAGAGATGGCCTTCGTGATGTTATCACGAATCCGACGACCTTCCTCAACCGCATTGACAACCGTTGCGAAATTATCATCCGTTAGAATCATATCCGCAGCACCCTTGGCGACTTCCGTCCCAACGATGCCCATGGCTGCACCGATATCCGCTTTCTTCAAGGCTGGGGCATCATTGACCCCATCCCCTGTCAT
>JBLJAX010000066.1:0-3318 GCA_047637795.1 Erysipelotrichaceae bacterium
TTGAGCTGACATCAAAGGGTTCATGCACATCTTGACCAATGCCATGGCCAGTACGATGGATGAAGGCATCACCATAGCCCGCATCACGAATCACATCACGTGCAGCTTTGTCGATGTCTTTTAAGAGGACACCGGGTTGAACGGCATTGATGGCCGCAAGATTGGCTTTTTTGACGATCTGATAGATTTCTTCCATCTTCTTGTTTTCACCGATAATGAAGCTACGGGTCATATCGCTACAATACCCCTGATAGAGACAGCCCATATCGATGATGACAGGCATACCTTCCTTTAGTTCGGTGTCATTGGGGATCGCGTGCGGATCCGCTGTGTTCATACCAAAAGCGATGATCGGAGGGAAACTGACACTTGTGGCGCCTTTAGAAATAAAGAGATCTTCAATCTGAGCAGCGACTTCTTTTTCAAGGACACCTGGGATGCACAGTGCTTCAACTTCACTCATGACGGCATCGTTGATTTGACTTGCGATGCGCATCGTCTCAATCTCATCTGTATCTTTGATGGAACGCATACGATCGGCGAGATCATCAAGTTCCACTTTTAAAAGTGGATTCAATTTCATGAGTTTCAATAGAAATCCAGATCTGAGATGTTTATCCACATACAAAAGATCACTGTGGATATGGTCGTTTAAACGTTTGATTGGATCGTCCACATCATTGAAACGGACAATTTTTATGCCCGTTAATTTAGTTGGAAAGAGCTCATTTAGAAAGAGAATGACATCAGATGGACTGATCAGTAAGCCAAGGAACCTTTCTTGAACATGAAATCGTTGGCCAACAAGATAAGCAATCATCTTCTCATCACTGATTAGAATGGGGTGTTGTATTTTGGATTGTAGAGTATAGGCTTTCATGACTTTACAATACCATAAGATTGCTTTTAAACAAAGATTTGAGTATGATATAAAAGCATTAGGCAAAGGAGATACTTATGCGCAACCCGCTGGTCACACTAACTTTAGAAAATAATCATACTGTAAACATTGAATTGTATCCTGAAGTCGCACTGAATACAGTCAGTAATTTCATTAACTTGGTCCAAGAGGGCTTCTATAATGGTTTGATTTTCCATCGTGTCATTCCTGGGTTTATGGTTCAAGGGGGTTGTCCTACAGGGACAGGCACCGGTGGTCCAGGCTACAACATCAAGGGTGAGTTTTCATCCAATGGCTTCAAGAATGATTTGAAACATACACGTGGAACCATCTCGATGGCACGCTCTGGTCAACCCAACAGTGCTGGTTCACAATTCTTCATCATGGTTGCGGATGCGCCGCATTTGGATGGGCAATACGCAGCGTTTGGTAAGGTAGTATCAGGAATGGAGTACATTGATAAAATCGTCAATGAAAAACGAAGTCCGATGGATAAACCATTGACACCACAAGTCATTGTATCTGCAGAGGTGGATACGTTCGGGGCAACATTTACCGTTCAAAAAGCATAGTTTATGAAAGTTTCTTAAGGGATAGACCTTAAGGGACTTTTTTTCTTGTTTATACAGGTTCATCTATGCGAAAATAAGGGTAATATGTTACGCCGTAAAATAATCCAAACACTTGAAGATTGGTATGCAAATCCCAATCGCAAGTCACTGATCATTGAAGGTCCTCAGGATATTGGGAAGAGCTTTGTTTTAAAGAGCTTTGCGTTCCAGAAGTATAAACAGGTCGTAAATTTGAATTTCAATCAATTTCCATACATGCGAAGGATTTTTGATACAAGCATGGATCTGGATGGGATGATTCTACAGATCGTGATGATGGTTAAAGGAGCGGCTTGTGTTCCTTATGAAACCTTGATTCTTATGGACGAAATGGAATATTGTTCAGAAGCGTATGAAGCGATGAAGAAATTCTCGCAAGATCGACGCTATGACTGCGTTGGGACGGTTTCACGTTTGAAGTTCTTTGAACCGTGTGAAGAAGTTAGTATCGTACGTATGCATGGTTTGGATTTCGAAGAATTTCTATGGGCAAATAATATATCTTCGCTTGTGTTGGATCAGGTTCATCAAGCGTATGTTCATAACGAACAATTGAGTTTGGATGTACATGATCAAATGCTTGAACTCTTTAAAACTTATCTGAAAGTAGGTGGAATGCCTAAAGCTGTAAGCACGTATCTTAGTTCACAAGATATGCGTGAAGTACGCAATGTTCAGAAAGCGATTGAAGAAGGCTATAAAAGCAAGATGTTGATGCATGTGTTGCCAAAGGAACGTGAACGATTTCTAAATTTGCACGCTTCGATTCCTGAGCAGATCGCCAAGGGAAACATGCGTTTCATGTATAAGGATATGGATGAAAAGGCAACGCATCGTAATTACTTTAAGAATATACGCTATATCTATCGAATGGGTTGGGCCTTTGTCGTTTATAAACTTAAAAGTACCAACTTCCCATTGGTTGAAAATACGCGAAGTGATAATTTCATCTTTATGATTCGTGATGTGGGTTGTTTGAGTGGTCAGTTGAGTGAGGATTCCGTGGAGCAATTCAGTGATTTGAACTTGATACAACACAATCCATATCTCATCAATGGTGTTGCGGATATCTTGGCTAAACGAAATATCAAGCTCTATTATGCCGAACATGGCCAACATGATTTCTTGGTGGCCATGGTGGGTGAGAAGCGTATTGGTTTGAGTTATGAGAGTGAGAAGACCTTACGTAAGATGACACGTTTGGTTGAACAAGGTTTATTGGACGTTTGTTATAATTTGACGACTCGTCCGTTGAAGGTGGATAAAATAGGCATTCATTTGCCGTTATATCATTTAATGTCGATTGGAAAGGGAACTTATGAAGAAATACGTTGGAATTGATGTCGGTGGTACGGAGATCAAGTTTGCTTTATTGGATGAGAAAGCTCAGTTTTTAGAAAAAGGTTTGATTGACACCCCACATACGAATCTAGAAGATTTTGTGGAGGCGATCGGGTCAATCGTAGATCGCTTTAAACCGGATGTGGAAGCGGTTGTGATGAGTGTTCCGGGTCGTGTTGATAGTAAGAATGGTTTTATGTTCACAGGGGGTGCGATTCGCTATAACTACAATGTGGCGATGACGGGCTTGATTTCAAAGCGTGTTGATCTACCTGTTGTCTTAGAAAACGATGCGAAGTGCGCTGCTTTGGCAGAACTCTGGATGGGTTCACTCAAAGGGATTGAGTCCGGCATGGTTCTTACTTTAGGTACAGGCATCGGTGGTGGTATCGTAACGCAGGGTAAATTGCTAAGAGGGTATAATTTCGCAGCTGGAGAGTTGTCCAATCTTCCAACGACAATCAA
>JBLJAX010000067.1:0-4261 GCA_047637795.1 Erysipelotrichaceae bacterium
AAGTGAAATGAAAGGATGAGAATATGACGATCAAACCGAGCGCGACGCATACTTAGTAACTCAACACGTAGCTTAATATAGACTTCTTCATTTCCATAACACTTTCCGAATACACGCATTTCATTGAGATTTGGATATCGATAATCTCGTACGGCTTGAATATAGTTTGACACCTTTAGAGTCAGCAATTCTTTCTTTAAAGTAATCAGAATATCATCATCTGGAAAGAGTGTCTCAACTGTATAGGCATTTGTATACTTGATGTACCTATTGTCATCCACTCTCCGATTTCTTTGAAATTTAAGGGTCGCTTTTTGAACTAGGATCGCATACTTAAGTTGATCAATAAATGTCTGAACTTAAAAGCGTGTTTCAATTCTTTTTGTCATTTCTATTTTATATCTTTCTTTGAACATTATCTATATTTTTGGTATCAAATGATACTATTAATTGAATAACACCTGTATAAATAACATGTCTCCTTATCATTTACGAATATCAAATTAATGTCCCTAAACAAAAAAGACCTCCACTAAAGTGAAGGTCAATGCATTAGACTTAAATATTCTCCCCATTCGATGCCACAACAGCTTTATACCAGAAATAAGAGTCTTTCAGAATACGTTTACCACTACCCTGGAGTTTGTTGTTAAGGTCGACATAGATGAAGCCATAGCGCTTCTCCATTTCGCTGGATGAGCAGGATACGATATCAATCGGTCCCCATGGATAATACCCTCTGACATCCACACCATCTTGTATGGCTTCTTTGATGGCCAAGATGTGATCACGTAGATATTCAATTCGATAATCATCATGGACCGTCCCATCTTCGTTTAAGACATCGTATTGCCCATAACCATTCTCAGTGATGTAGATGGGTACTTGGTAACGATCGTAATATTCATTTAATGTCGTACGAAGTCCCAAAGGATCCACAGCCCATCCCCATGGATTGGCTTTGAGATGAGGATTCCGTTTGACAGGTTTATCACTCACAAACCCTTCGTGATCGGTGATGCTTGAAGAATAATAGGACAGCGAGAAGAAGTCTGCTGTATGCTTGAGTATTTCCGCATGTTCATTGGATAGAACGATATTCAAACCATTATCCTTGAAGTATCGCCATGCATACCCTGGAATCTTACCTCTTAATAAAACATCACTGAAGAAATATTCCATTTGATTATGTTTCATGGTTGCGAAGACATCATCAGGTAGACATGTAGCTGGATGGGTGATGGCATCATAAAGCATGACACCCACCTTATTCTCTAGATCGATCTCATGTGCAAGTTTGGTCGCCTTAGCACACGCAATCATTTCATAGAGAACAGCTTGGTATTTAGCTTCTTCTAAGTTCTCTACTTTATCCGCCAGAATACCTAAATGGTTGTAGGATTCATGCCCGATCAAGTTGATCTGATTGACAGGAATCCACAGTTTAACCTTGCCTTTGTAGCGTTTGAACAATACTTCACAGTAACGTACAAAGTAATCAATGGTCTTAGGATTAGCCCAACCATTATGATTCAAACTTAGGTTCAAGGGCATTTCGTAATGGGAGATGGTAATCATCGGTTCCATCTTCAACTCAAGTAGAGTATCGATGACGTGATCATAGAATTTTAGACCAGCTTCATTCGGTTCGGAATCATCCCCATTCGGAAAGATACGTGACCAGTTGATGGAAGTTCTAAAGGTATTCATCCCTGTTCCTTTTAAGAGCTTTAAATCTTCTTTAAAGCTATGGTAGAAGTCAATCCCATTGCGTTTTGGGTAATTGCCCTCTTTATTATTCAGATGATAATGGACTTCTTCGGTGGTCATCTCCGTATTCGATCGCTTTTCAGGTGGAATATCCCCTCTGAATTGATTGATGTCTGCTAAGCATAAACCTTTGCCATCCTCAAGATAAGCGCCTTCAGCTTGATTGGCCGCAATGGCTCCACCCCAAAGGAAGTCTTTTGGAAAACCTGTATTATTCATGTTGGACCTCGTGTTCTTTATTAAAGCTTAACATAGCACAAGAATGAATTTAACCATCAAGTAACATTTGGTTTACTTGTAACAAATGAAATGTTAAAGACATAATTATTGTTACTTGGTCTTCAGTATCACAATAATCCAAGTTACCACTTCAAACATCCAATCGGAACTACATGTATCCCGTCTTCACGAGTATATGCAAAATCCGTTGCACTTAAGATCATTAAGAAGCTCGGCTCCATCATCTTGTCTGTGTTGACTCTATCTTTTAGTTTAGTAAGATTTTCGGCGGCCAAGTCAAACTCAGACGCTCCCATTTTTACCTCTATTGCACCCCACCGGCCATCACGTAGCACTATAACTGCATCACATTCCAAATTTGTTTTGTCTCGATAATGATATATTTTCCCATCAAGATAATCAGCATATACTCTCAAATCACGGACGCATAATGACTCGAATAAGTATCCGAATGTGTTAAAGTCCTTCAAAAGTTTCACCCCGCTTATACCTAGCGAGGCACATGCGATCGATGGGTCAACAAAGTGGCGCTTAGGGCTTGTTCTTAAAGGGGTTTTTGATCTTATTGAAGGATTCCATGCTTCAAGATCCTCAACTACGAAAATCCTTTGCAAAGCATTCAAGTAGCTCACAATGGTTGGGATTGATATGATTCCATTTTCACCGCCTTGCATGTCTCTCCGAAGCGTTTCCATGGATGCTTCAGTTGAAACATTCCTTGAAATAGAGCGTAGAAGTGCGCTTGCTTTTTGTGGATCCTTTGCAACACCATCTACACTTGATACATCCATCTCAACGACTGAATCAACATAGTCTATAACGCGTTTCTCATATACAGCACGTTCCGTGCCTAATGATGCTGGCCATCCCCCCCTGACAATGCACTCCGCTATTTTTTCAATGCCTAGTGTAGAAACTCCTTTAACCTCATCACTGCCTTCAAATATTTTGTTTAAACTCACTTGACCATTTGAATCATTAGATTCAAAAAGGCTCATGGTTCGCATCCTTATACGAGATATTCGACCCGTTCCAGTATGCGAAATTTTTTCATCTAAAACAGGTACAGCAGAACCTGTAAGAATGAACTGGCCTGTATCATTTCTTAGATCGACTTCATGTCGAACAGAGTCCCATAAAATTGGAGCAAGTTGCCACTCATCAATGAGTCTTGGTGTATCTCCTTGAAGTAGTATTGAGGGCTTAATACTTGCTATTTGCAGGTAATTAGCTCTTTGATCAGGGTCTTGCATGTAAATAGCAGTCTTTGCTTTATGAAATGCTGTGCTTGTTTTTCCACACCACTTAGATCCTTCAATTAATACGGCACCTGATGCTTTCAATGAACGGTCTAGTAAATCGTCCGCTATTCTTGGTAAATATTTACGCATCTCAACACCTCACTTTATATCGATATTATACACCATTTAATGTTTTGGCTCAATTCTGTTTTTTGATTTGGCTCATTTTTGTTTTATGTTTTGGCTTTTATCCGATACCCAATAACATTAGAAAACCTCCTTTTTAGGCAAGTGATTGCTTTATTGAAAACCCAGGCATTTCTTGGGCAATTACAGATATTTGGCATAAAAGTCTTTAACCACTTTCCTTAAATGATTATTCAAATGTTCATCCGCAAACTTGATCCATTTCCTATCCAAACCATAATAGGCTTCTGCGATACTACCAGCCATACAAGCAATCGTATCACTGTCACCACCAATTGAGATGGATGTCCGGATACAATCTTCAAAGTCCGTAGAATTCATAAAGCAGATCAACGCATCTGGAACACTTCCTTGGCAAGTTTCATCAAAGATGTTGGTTTTTTGAAGCTCCTCAATCGATGAACTTAAACTGTATCCAAAGCGTTCTGTAATCGTAGAGCCAATTATCTCCTTAACAACACCTTTGCGTGCTAAGAAAATAGCCAATGCGATGGCTTGTGCACCTTTGATGCCTTCTGGATGATTGTGCGTCACTTCTGCAGAGCGTTTCGCTTCTGACAATACTTCTTCTTCCGTGTTATAAATCCATGCGACAGGTGATACGCGCATTGCGGATCCGTTTCCGAATGAATCATAGGGTTCCAAGCTGTCACTTAATCCCCATTGATAGAAACGACCTCCAAAACCGCAATTACTATCGACGTAATCACGGAAATATTGTTTATACATTTTGGCATATCCTACTTCGGGATGTAGAATCGCATCCATCGTAGCAATGGTCAACACCGTATCATCTGTAAAGT
>JBLJAX010000068.1:0-3062 GCA_047637795.1 Erysipelotrichaceae bacterium
CTTTTCTTCCTAAATATTAAAAAAGACTGTCAACTTAATTTGTCAACAGTCTGAATAGACTGTGTTAACAGTCTATTTACCTAAATAATTTGGATAGCTTTGGACAAACAAATCATAGAGTGGTTTGTCGTAGATGGTGAACCCATTTTCGACAAAATAGTATTCCAAGGTCTTTTCCATGAAAGTCGTATCCATTGTGAAGTTCTCGATGATTTCATCTTTTAACTTATTGGTATCAGCTTCCGTGACTTGAACGATGAAATTCGTTGTGCCATCAGTCAAGACATTGGATAGACTTGGTGTTGTTTGATAATCATAGTAATCAATCACAACTTTTGGCAAGCTGCTGGTATTGTTTACCAATTCTTCATCACCAGGATAATTCGAAGTGGAATAGAGATCCGCAACTTCTGAGAAATCTTTACCTGCTTTGAGTTCAGCCAACGCTGTTTCTGCGATGGTCGCGTCTGTGATTTCAATCAAACGGACCATTTTAGGACGGTAACCCGCAACCAAGGCATCGAAATTCGTTGTGATATATTGTTTGACCAATTCTTCTTGTTGGAGGGTAGGGATGATGCCGTTGTTCAGATAGTCTTCTGTATCTTTGTATCCGTAGTATTCAAGATACATCGCCAAGCTGTCTCCGACACTTTCCGTAAAACTAACCAATTCTTCATCGGCTTTGGCTTTGAGTTCATCACTCAAGCCTACGATCTTATTTAAGATGATTTGCGTGGCTTGTTGCTTCAAGACGCTTGTCGCATCCGTAGACACCATCAAGCCATAGACTTGACCACTGGTGATACTTTCATTCCCAACTTTGATGAGTACATCATTCGGTTTTGAGATGGCGGCGGCTTGATTGCCACAACCTACCAACAAGAGACCCAATGTGATGCTTACGATTAATTTTTTCATGCTTATTCCTCGATTCCCATATACGCCAAGAGTTCAGTTTTCAAGGCTTCATCATTGATGACAACACCCAATTCTTCAGCTTTTGTCCAAACAATATTGGCTTCTAAAGCCACATCACTTGCAAGCAATGCATCATAGAAGGCTTGTTCTTCTTTTAAACGATCGATGGCTAAGCTATCGACACGAATCAAGTGGTAACCATATTCGGTCTTGACCCAATCACTGACTTCGCCTTCGCCTAAAGCTAAAGCAGCAGCCAGGAACTCCGGTACGAAGCTCGTGTTCTTATCGACATAACCCAAGAGACCCTTCAGAGTATTGTTGGATGTGTCATTGGAATGATTGACGACCATGTCTTCAAAGCTCATGCCCGCTGCTAAAGCAGCTTTGGCAGCTTCGAAACGTTCTGTTTCTTCAGCTGTAGGAGCGTCTGGATCGGCCATGGTGACCAAGACATGACTAACGATACGTGGTGAATTGACTTCTTGGAACCCAGGAAACAAAGTATCCATTTGAGCGTCCAAAGCACTGTTCATCATCGTTTGACGTTTGTAGACATATTCGAAATAAGTTTGAAGATCTTCCAGTTTGGAATAACCTAAAGTCTTCAAGGCATCGATGAGATATGTTTCATATTCAGTACCATAGTACTCCTTGAAATTGGCGATGACACCCTCTTTATCGACTTCTGCTTTGGTTGTGATGACGGGACTGTCCGCGACGGTCGCTTCCACAACAGCTCTTTCAAAGAACAAGTAAATAGCACCCATTCCATAGCGATTGTAAAGCTCATCGTAGAATTCATCTGCACTCACATCGGTTTCTGCAATGGAGAATACGATATCTTTACCGCCAACGGATTTACTTGGCAAATTATCCTTGTTTTTGTCATATACATAGAAAAGTATGGTTGATAATAATAAAACGGCAACTAAGACAATGAACCACTGTCTCTTTAATACTGCGAGCATTCGAAAACCTCCTGATTAACTTCTCTATTATAGAAGAAGAGACCCCTAAAAGCAAGCTGAGTAAACGTGAGAAAATAAACACATTTTATCGTGTTCTTATGTCGATCTTATCGTAATCCAAAATCATTACGTTCATCCGCCACATCCAGCGTGTACAGGTCAAAAGATTTATAGCGATCGCGAATAAAAGGGTCTTGCTTGGCAATCACAAGTGCTTCTTCTTTTGATGTCGCATGGAACACAACCATCCCTCCAGGATGGTCTGTAAAAGGTCCGCATATGACAAGTCTTTCATCTTTTTTGAGTTGTTTGAGATGCTGCACATGCTCAAGAATAATCGCTTCATTCAACTGTTTTTGATCATGCATGATATAGAGATAGGTCATTGTATATCCTTTCGAAAGGGTTATCATCATTCTAACATGGTCATGAAACCTTAGATGTAGGGATGTCATTCAATCGATGACAGTGCATAAGCATCCATTCAAACTGTGACCTATGTTATAATAAACACGGTAAAAAACCATGTTAGGAGTGAGTGAATGAATACACTAGAAATACAGAATCTGCATGTGTCAATCGATGGTAAACCAATCCTTAAAGGGGTTGATTTAATCGTTCGTGAAAATGAAGTGCATGCCCTGATGGGACCCAATGGGAATGGTAAATCCACACTATTGGCCGCAATCATGGGACATCCTAAATATGAAGTGACGGAAGGTAAAGTCTTGCTGAATGGTGAAGACGTATTAGCAATGGAAGTCGATCAACGCGCTAAAGCAGGCTTATTCTTAGGCATGCAATATCCGCAGGAAATCAATGGGGTCACGATTTCTGACTTCATGAAAGCGGCTTTGAATACGCGCAGTGAAAAACCGATTCCTTTGTTTAGTTTCATTCGTACCTTAGATAAAGCAATTCAAAAGGTTGAAATGAAATCTGAAATTGCCCATCGTTATGTCAACGAAGGTTTTTCGGGTGGTGAGAAGAAGCGGAATGAAATCATTCAAATGATGCTTCTGAAACCTAAGATTGCAATGTTGGATGAAATTGATAGTGGATTGGACGTCGATGCGATCAAAGTCGTCGCTAAAGTATTGAATGAACAAATCGAAGAAAGTAAGATGGGGACCCTCATCGTATCTCACTACGATCGTTTCTATCAATTGG
>JBLJAX010000069.1:0-2802 GCA_047637795.1 Erysipelotrichaceae bacterium
TTTGAAACATGAACCTTAGATTCTTTTTCAATCATTCCGCCTTCAGGATTCGCTTGGTTCGGTTTCAAAGCTTTTTTAACAAGCTTGACCCCTTCCACGATCACCTTATCTTCTTTAGGGAATGCTTTCAGAACTTCACCAATGGTTCCTTTGTCATCGCCAGTAATGACTTTGACTTTATCGCCTTTTTTAATTTTCATCGAGCTTTCCTCCTATAACACTTCAGGTGCCAACGATACGATCTTCATGAAGTTTTTATCACGAAGCTCACGAGCAACTGGTCCGAAAATACGGGTACCCTTAGGTGTCTGATCTTCCTTGATGATGACAACAGCGTTATCATCGAATTTGATGTAAGATCCATTTGCGCGACGTACGCCATAAACGGTACGAACTACAACCGCCTTAACGACATCACCCTTCTTAACGGATCCACCTGGTGTAGCTTCCTTAACGGTGCACACAACCACATCACCAATGCTTGAAGTTCTACGACGAGAACCACCCAAGCATCGAATAACCAAAACTTCCTTAGCGCCAGTGTTATCGGCTACTTTACATCTTGTTTCATTTTGAATCATGATTGCCTCCTATAACACAACGGCTTTTTGGATAACCTTGATCAAACGGAAGTTCTTGGTAGCGGAGAGTTTACGGGTTTCCATAATCTCAACCATATCACCAATACCAGCCTGATTAAGTTCATCATGAGCCTTATATTTTTTCGAATACTTTACACGCTTGTTGTACAAAGGGTGAGTTTTGGAAGTGCTGACTTCTACGACAATGGTTTTATCCATTTTATCGGAAACGACTGTTCCACGATATACTTTGCGACTTGTTCTTTCCATCGTTCTGCCCTCCTATTTCTTCTCACTGAGTTCGCGCTCAGTGATCACGGTTTTGATTCTTGCGATGGTCTTACGAATTTCCTTCATACGACCAAAGTTCGTGAGCTGACCTGTTGCCTTTTGAAAGCGCAAGGTGAACAACTCTTCTTTTAAAGAATCGATATCTTTAAGCAACTCTACATTGCTTTTTTCGCGAATATCATTTCTCATTATGCATTCTCCTCGCCCTTCTTAACAAAACGGGTCTTCACAGAAAGCTTATGTGAACCTAAGCGCAACGCTTCGCGTGCGATTTCTTCACTAACGCCTCCAACTTCAAATAAGATACGTCCAGGTTGTACGACGGCAACCCAACCTTCAGGTGCCCCCTTACCACTACCCATACGAACTTCAAGTGGTTTTTTTGTAATAGCTAAGTGCGGGAATATTTTGATCCAGACTTGTCCGCCACGCTTCATATAACGCGTGATTGCAATACGAGCAGACTCGATTTGACGGTTGCTAACGTATGCGCCAGACTCAGCTACCAAACCATATTCACCAAACACGACTTCACGACCCGCTTTAGCGCGGCCTTCGTGAGAGACACGGTGCGGTCTTCTATATTTTGTACGATTTGGCATCAACATATTATTCGGCACCTCCCTCTTTAGCGACTTCCGTTGCCGTCTTCACTTCTGTAGCTTGAGGACGACGGGAATCATTGCGACGTTTGTCATCACGACGTGGACGACGATCGCGTTGTTGTTCCTTTGGAGCTTCAGGTTCTTGAACCATTTGACCCGGCAAGACTTCACCACGGCAGATCCAAACCTTAACACCTAAACGACCATACGTGGTTGCAGCTTCCGCATGTGCGTAATCGATATCGGAACGCAAGGTATGCAAAGGTACGACACCTTCGGAATAACCTTCGCTACGAGCGATATCATTTCCGCCCAAACGACCGGAAACCAAGGTTTTGACACCTTTCGCACCAGAACGCATGCATTGTTGAATGGCACGTTTCTGAGCAGTTCTGAAGGATGCACGTTGTTCGAGTTGATCAGCGATCAAACGAGCAACCAATGTCGCATCCAAGTTAGGATTCGCAACAGCCAATACAGTGATCTTAACTGTCTTATCACCGATCAACTTTGTTAATTCTTTCTTTAAGTTTTCGATTTCTTTACCATCTTGACCGATGATCTCACCGGCTTTACCAGCACGGATGATGATTTCGACACGATGTTTCGAACGTTCGATTTCGATACGGGATACCGAAGCTTTCTTCAAACGTTTGAAGAGAAACTCACGAATCTTGATATCTTCTTGAAGCAATGCTCCATATTCTTTTTCTGCGTACCAACGGGATTCCCAATCGCGGATAATCCCAACGCGTAATCCTATTGGACTTACTTTTTGACCCATGATCGTTCCTCCTAGTTTCTCTCAGCCACGACGACTGTAATATGACTTGTACGCTTTAAGATTTGTGTTGCTGAACCTTTAGCACGAGGCATAAAGCGTTTCAAGACAACACCTTCATCCGCATAACACGCTTTCACGTATAATTTTTCTTCAGCCAATTGGTGATTGTTTACGGCATTCGCCACAGCTGAATGTAAAACTTTACCGGTCGCATTCGATGCACTGGTTGGTGTGAACTTCAAGATCGCCGCAGCTTCCTTGACATTCTTTCCACGAATCAGGTCTAGAACGAGACGAGCCTTACGCGGTGGGACACGAAGTGTCTTTGCAGTAGCTTTAACATCCATTATTTCTTACCTGCCTTCTTATCATCAGCTCCATGACCACCATATTTACGTGTTGGGACAAACTCACCGAGCTTGTGTCCAACCATATCTTCGGTTACATAGACTGGAACGTGTTCCTTACCGTTATAAACAGCAAATGTGTGTTCGACAAATTCTGGGAAAATGGTAGAACGACGAGACCAGGTTTTAATGAC
>JBLJAX010000070.1:0-6128 GCA_047637795.1 Erysipelotrichaceae bacterium
AGACATCAAAGATGGTGTACCTCAGTTGAAAGTCATCGTATCTCGCTTAGGTAACAGTGAGGTTGAACTTAGAATCACCTTGTGGGCTAAGAACAATGGCGATGCATTCACTCTGCTCGCGGAGTTAAGGGAATCCATATTGAAACGATTCTTAAAAGAAGAGATTGAAATACCTTACACTTATCACAATGTCATCCTAAAAAAATAAAGCCACCGCGAGGTGGCTTTAGCGTCCATTGATGACATCAACCGGATCAATCAAATTGATATTGTTGGTCAGTGTAAAGGTCAAAATCGTAATCAATACACTTAATAGCAAGAAGATTTCAACAATCTTGCTAATTCCCATTGAGAAAACCGAGAAATGATAGAACGAGATGAAGCTCTCTTTGAAATAAACCATGAAGGCAAAGTTCATGACATCGACGAAATACGGAGTCAAGAAATAGGCCATGATCATGATGAAGAAGCCGACGATGATGGCTTCCAAACGGAAGACATGCTCAACATTACTGATGAAACTACCCAAGGCACGTAAGATCCCAATCTGCTTCTTACGATAGAGGATACTGCTGGATATGTAGTTTGCCAAGAAGACCAAGGCAAGATAACCAATCAAAGGTACAATGACCGAAATCAATAAGGCTAATTCAAAGCGTGTGAAGTTTTGAAGTGTATCCGAGTAGATGGGTCTAAGATTGATATAGCCTGCATTCTTAACACTTTTTAACAAATCCGGTAAGCTTGCGACATTTGTTACATAGATGCCGTAACTCATCAATTGATGTTCCATGTTTGAGGCTGCTAAGAATCCGCGTTGCACATAGAGATTTGAATAGACGGTCTCAAGTGCGATGGTTTCATTGTTTAAAACCGGTGTTTCATGTTCCATGACTCCAACGACTTTCAAATTCATGGTTTCACCTAAGTTGATGACCGGTGTTTTAGAAATCAGATCGGTATAACTTGTGAAACGTTGGATTGAACCATCGACTTCTAATCCGCTTTGAATGATCAGATCCGCTAAATAACTTGAAATGACGACCTCTTGATTATTGCTGGGCTCACGACCAATCAAATCATCATAGAGATGACTTCCCACGCCCGCTTCAATGAAATTCAAAGGCAATGCTTTGATGACATCCACTTTACTAGCGTCGAGTAATCGCGTGAGCGGGCTTTGTAGACTATCTGCATCGATGTTTACTGGCAAAGCACTCACGGTAAGCAAGCTATCCCCAAGCATCAAAGCTTGTCGTTTGTACATCACAGCACCGTAATCCGGTAAGACATTTTGAATCTGTGTCAATCGGTCGCCTTCAATCAAGATGGTTTCACTGTTTCGTGATGTCATCCACAGATGATTCATCTTACTGGCTTTAAATAATTCCATATCCACACTCGGTGAAACACTTAAAGTCGTGTAGACGGCTGTTAAAATCGCCATCAGGAAGGCTACGATGACCGAGGTCACCACCATCCGCAGTTTATTATTCATGATATTGCCTAAACCCATGTTCAAGACGAACTTATTGGGCAAGACCGGACGAATCATCTCAGGTGCGATGGCGTCATCTTCCACCACTTCTGGTTGGGTATCGCGAATGACACGTCCATCACTGATTTCAATGATTCGATCCGCATACTTATACGCATACTCCGCATCATGGGATACACAAATGACCAACTTCTTCTTACTAATTTCCTTGAACAACTCGAATATTTGCTCAGATGTCTCACTATCCAGGTTCCCTGTCGGCTCATCCGCTAAGATGACTTCTGGATCCTTGACCAAGGCGCGTGCCACGGCGACACGTTGTTTCTGACCACCGGAAAGTTCATCCAACTCACGCTCTTCAAAGCCTTCCAAGTCAACTTTCTTTAAGATGTCCAAGACGGTTTGTGGGTCGACGTCTTTGTTTTGCATTTCCAAAGCAAGCGCCACATTGTCATAGACATTCAAATTATCCAAAAGATTGTATTCCTGAAAAACAAAACCAATGTAGGTATTTCGATATTCAGACAAGATCGTTTCATTGAAACGATTGAGCTTCTTTCCATTGAGGAAGATACGACTCGTATTCGCTGAATCCAAACCACCGAGAATATTTAGGAATGTTGATTTACCACTGCCACTCTTCCCTAAAATAAAAACCAAACCCGTTGTATTAAACTTAAGATTGACATCTTGGATGGCCAAGACATCTTCCTTGGTCTTACTTGTATATTTTTTATTGATATTACTGATTTCGATCATAGTGGACTCCTACTTCTTCAGAATGGAAATCACAGAATTATTCTTAAGGATTCCCATTACGGTAAGGATGATGAAACTGATGCTGACGGTAAAAATGAGAACAAGATTCAAGCCTGCTTGTAACCAGTTGAAGACTAAGACCGGTAAGGTATTAAAGAACTTAATATTGATGTCCAAGACATACGCATACCCTAAATAGGTTGCGAGTATCCAAGAAAACAGAGCAATGACGACGCCTTCCCAAATAAAGATGCGCAAGATGTCATGGGTGTTTCCGCCTAAGGCTTTGAAGATCCCAATCTGCTTCTTGCGTTGCATTACGCTCATCGATAGGAAAACATAGGTAACCGCCACCAAAATCACATACATGGCGATATTGAGCTGAAATGCAGAAGCTGAAGGAAGATAGCCTTGTAGATCTTGACTCATGAAAGCCAACTCTGCGGGACTTAAGGTATTTAAAAGAGCAGGATTGGGTTGATCCACAAAACCAAGATAAGAACCCAGTAGATAAGCAAATAACATCGCAATCGCAATAACAAAGGTCGTGATCAACATCTGACCTTTTTTACGCGAAATACTGTGGATGCCATATTTGAAACTCGCCCAGAAACCTAAGTGTTGATGTACAAAAGAAAATGGTTGATGATCGAAGTCAACTGGATCCTTGCCTGTATCCTCCGCCAACTTACCATCCTTGATTTTGATGATACGATCCGCATACAGTTCAGCTTCTTCAGGATCATGCGATACGATGACCACAAGATTTGTTTTCGAGACTTCTTTCAACAACTGCATGATTTGATCACTTGTCTTACTATCCAAGTTCCCTGTTGGTTCATCCGCTAAGATGATGCGCGGTTTTTTAATCAAAGCACGAGCGACCGCAATACGTTGTTTCTGTCCACCCGAGATTTCATTCCCCTTGCGTTTACCGTAATCTTTTAAGCCAACGAACTCAAGAATCTCATCAATTCGTGCCTTAGAAGCTTTCTGACCCTGCAGCTGCAAAGCCAAACCGATGTTCTCATAAATCGAAAACGTTTCAATGATATTGAAATCTTGGAACACGAAGCCTACATGTGCATTGCGATAATGATCCAATTCCACTTGCGACAAACCTTCGATATTCTTCCCTTCTATGATGAACTCACCACTGTCTGCTGTATCCAATCCACCTAGAATATTCATCAAAGTCGATTTACCACTTCCACTTTTACCCAAAATAAAAACTAAACCACGACTTGGGAAGGACACGCTTAAGTCATTCAACGCACGTGTCACAACACCTTTACGGCTGGTGTAGTTCTTTTTGATGTTTTTTAGCTGTATCAAAATGTCCCCTCGGTTCTAGTCAAAACTCGACATTCCTATTATAGAAGAAAACGCTATCATTTCCAACCACTTAATATCCTTAATCATCTCATTTATTTTTCTCAAGATTCATCGATCCCAAACAACGGATTGCTTTAAGCATATGCTCTTGTGTTAAAGGTCTAGTAACAAAGCAACAATCTGGTATTTAGATGATATATCTAGGCGCATTTTAAAGTTCATGGATGCGAACAAACTGATGGGTTTCATCATAAACTACCGATACAGTTTACAATCGCAGGTTCTGAACGTAAGCAATCATGATTGCTTTGGTTGCACTCACCCTTGTACAAAACATGGATAGGCTTTGCGTAATGAGCTGTTTAGTTATGCTTTCAAAGCCGTGTGCCCACCAAGAGCCACAACGTTCGCATCGGAAGTGATCCATTTTTCAACCGCTTTGGTTGTATCGCTTAGAATCGAACAACCTGGTAAAGTCATCGTACTTAAATTCATTTTCACCTCATTCATCGAGATCACACAACCAGATCCCTGACAACAGCTTTGGTTCGAACCATGTGGATTTTGGTGGCATCTTCATGCCTATATCCGACAACTTTATCAAATCTTCAATCGCTGTTGGATACAATGCAAAGCCAATACGCATGTCACTGTGACAACGCTCCACAAGGGCTTCCAGACCAAAGACACCTCCAATGAAATCAATGCGTTCATCAGTTCGTGGCTGCTTGATGCCCAAAATGGGACTAAGAACACTACTTTGAAGCAAAGCCACATCCAAATACTCATCTGTTCTTAAATTCTTCGTGGTCTTCACTTTGAATTGGTATCGATACCAAAATTCATCCAAATACAGCGTGAACTCTTGTTTAGATTGCGGTTTAAGCATCGCTTTTGAAGTTTCGATGTGCGTACACACTTGATTCAATGCCGTGATGAAGTGCTGAGCAGACAGGCCGTTCAAGTCCTTGACGACACGATTGTAATCAAAGATTTTAAGCTCTTCCGCTGGAAAAACAACCGCTAAAAAGTGGTCACTATTCCCAATCCCTTGCTTTTTCTTCATCCGTTCAAGATAGATATTGCGCGCCGCATTCATCCGATGATGCCCATCTGCGACATAGATGTGATCAACTTCAGAAAACTTCATAATGATTTCTGCGACACGTTCAGGATCTTGCAAGGCATAGATGCGATGTAAAACATCGTTATTTTTGAACTCCAAAACCAAGTCATGACAGGATGACTCAATGAGAGATCGGAGTTCAGCTTGATTGTGATGAAAGAGATAAATCGGTCCTGTTTGTGCATTTAACGTCTTGATATGATGTGTTCGCTCTAATTCTTTATCTTTACGGGTTTCTTCATGGTCGCGTATGTGATGTTCAAATAAATCCTCCAACGAACACAAAGCAACCAATCCTTTTTGATGATGGGTTTCGGTGATGAGATCATAACGATACAAACTCGGTACGACCTCCTTATTATAAGATTCCGTTTATAAAGCTTCAAAGCCGCTTTCATATTGGAACTTGAAGTCCGCAATGCATTGACTTCAGGTTTATCAATGCGTAAGAAGTGTTCTGGTTTGCCAGCGACCACTTTTTGAGCGGACACATCGGTAAACACATCGTAAGGAAGACTTACGATGTCTATTTGATCCTCTTTTAGAATGTAAGGTTTAAAGGCTTTGATCCGGACCATGAATGACTCGCACGCGAACGACATGTTCGATTTTAGCCAAAGCTTTGGTGACATCGTCACTCGGTTGGCGATCCACATCCAAACAGGTATAAGCCCAAGCTTTACGGGATTGATTTTGCATCGCTTCGATGTTGATGCCATAGTGACCCAAAATCGTCGTGATTTGACCAACCATATTGACGACGTTCGCATGAAGCAATAAAATTCGCGCAGGATTCAAGACAGGACCACATTCCATATCTGGATAGTTAACACTGTTTTTGATTGAACCTGTTTCAAAGAAATCTTTAAGGGTATCGACCGCCATGATGGCGCAATTGACTTCGGATTCCACTGTGGAAGCCCCAAGATGTGGGATTTCAATACAATTGGGCATTTGATGCGTCATCTGATTTGGGAAATCAGTGACGTATGTGTTGACCTTACGACTTTTGAGCGCTTCCAACATCGCCTGATCATCGACCAGTTCAGCTCTTGCAAAGTTCAAAATCCGGATGCCTTTTTTCATTTGCTTGATACGCTCTTTATGGATCAAATGATGCGTCGCATCCACCAAAGGCACATGCAAACTTAGATAATCTGCTTGGCGATAAACATCATCATAACTGTTGGCACGTTTGACTTTGGAAGACAAACCCCAAGCATTGGAGATTGAAATATAAGGATCATAACCTAAGACCTGCATGCCCAATTGAACCGCCACATTGGCGACCAAGACACCCACCGCACCCAAACCAACAACCCCTAAGGTCTTTCCTTTGATTTCTTGACCTTGAAAACGTGCTTTTTCCTGTTCAACTGTTTTGACGATTGCTTCATCGTGTGGGAGTGA
>JBLJAX010000071.1:0-2094 GCA_047637795.1 Erysipelotrichaceae bacterium
CATGCAGTGATGCACCTTGTTCGAGTTTGTTATGAATACTCATAGCAAGATTATTTTGAATTTCGTTTGAGCTTTCACTTAATACTTTCATGACCGTATGAAATGGAATGGAGTTTTGGTTCAAATAATGAAGATTCGAAACAAGAATATGACTTTGCCAAAGCGTCATCAAATTGTTTTTCTTTCGTTTGAAGAGATACATATAGATTTGAAAATGTGGTAATTGTTTGTATCGGCTGAATAATAGAAGTATTATAACGAGCACGCCCCATTCTAAGCCTATAAAAAACTGCAAAAGCTTAAGTAGAAATATGGGTTTATTGTGGTTCATAATTTGGATGCTTGCATATGTGGAAGGAATCAGAGTCAAGATCACAAAACTTAATAGGTTTAAACTCAAGAAATAAAGTAGAACCGGATAAGCATAAATCTGATTGATGAAGCTGTTTCGTTGAATCGTATTCAACTTAGACTTAAAAATTAAAACCATGACATTGATTGATTGAAGATGCTTACTTAGACGCTTTGCTTGTATCTGTTCATTCTCTGTCAAATAGCTCATCCAATTTTCTAATGAAAGATCAATCCCAAGAATACGATTGATTTCACTCAAACTGAGTTTTTGATCAATACATTCCAACAATAATTCAATCTGCATTGGATTTAGACGTTGTTTCGATTTGACCCCGATCGATAATTTCAAAAGAAGCGAAGCGTATTTGTTTTTGATTGTCGTACAATAATCTTTGATAAATGATTCCATTTAACACCTCTTTAATCTCTTGCTTGTTGATCTTGAAATTTTCTAAGCGACCTATGACGGAATAGGCATCATTTGCATGAATCGTGGATAGGACGAGGTGACCACTATAGGCACAACGAATCGCAGCCTTAGCTTCTTTCTCATCTCGAATCTCACCAATAATGATGACATTAGGATCGTGCCGAAGAACTTGCTTTATCGCTGCTTCAAAATCGAAATTGATCGATGTGTTGATCTCCAACTGCACCATATTTGGATAGTAGAACTCAACTGGATCTTCAATAGAATAGATTTTATGTTGTTTCAAATGTCCAATCATTGTGAACAAGCTTGTGGACTTCCCACTTCCTGTGCTACCCGCGAAAAGAATCAAACCAGAATCTTTTGAAAGCAGATTTTGAATAATGGATTGTTCACTGGAATCAAAAAGTGTTTCGAAACTCAATGCTTGTTGAGGATTCAAAATTCGTAACACCATGGTTTCAATCAGATAATTTTTAAAATGTGCCACTCTTAAATAGATGTCTTGATTGAACAAACGAATCACGATACGACCCGATTGTGGCTTTCGATCCGTGTATAAATCTAAATTTGAACGATATTTTATGTAAGCGAAAAGTTCAGGGACAACCTTGATGTTATGACTTCGAACCAGGCCATGAAGCGTTCGATATTCACAATGTGATCCCAGTGTTGATAGCTCAAGGTGAATATCCGTAGCTTTATTCTCAATTGCCTGCGTGATCATTTTCTTAAATATTTTTTCATACTGCATACTTTTATATACGTTGGATAGATGATTAGTCCTAAAAAAAAACCAAGTATTTCACTTGGTTTAAAGATAGGGATTATGTTTAAGTTCATGGGCTAAGGTGGATTGTTCCTCGTGCCCAGGATAGACGATTAACAAAGGATCCATTTTTGCGATCTGACGAAGACTTTGCTTAAGTTCTTGTGGACTGCCACGATAAAGATCGGTACGACCAACACTTTCTTTAAAAAGAGTATCTCCTGTAAATAGAGCATCTTTGTATTCAATGCATACAGATCCAGGTGTATGACCTGCTGTATGATGAATAGTTAGTATAAAATGACCCAATTTAATTTGATCTTCATAGAAACTTAACTTCGTTTTCAACGTAATCTTTTTCGTTTGTGAATAATTCTTTTGAGGATCTTGCGTTAGTTCATAATCTTCATAATGTAGATAAACCGGACATTGGTAAAGATCCGCCAAATCATCCACAGCTCCGATATGATCAAAATGACCATGTGTTAAAAGAATACCCACGACTTTCTCATCTGCCATGATCTTTGCTTGAATACGATCA
>JBLJAX010000072.1:0-4722 GCA_047637795.1 Erysipelotrichaceae bacterium
GACTTATTTCAGAGCGCAACTTACAGGGGATGTGAACTTCGAGAACATCAGCGAAACAATCGGTCAGATTGCGGTCCAAGGACCCATGGCAGATACCTTGTTCAAACGATTCAGTGATTTAGAACTGAGTTATTATGGATTTCAAGACGAGGTGATGATCAATGACATGCAGGTCTTGGTAAGTCGGACGGGCTATACCGGTGAAGATGGTTATGAGATCTACTGTAAAGCAGAAGATACCGTTAGGCTTTGGGATTTATTGATGACATCGGGTGAAGACTTGGGTGTTGAAGCCTGTGGTCTAGGCTGTCGTGATACACTGCGTCTAGAAGCTGCCATGCCTTTGTTTGGACATGAGTTGAATGATGAGACGACACCCCTTGAAGCGGGGCTAAGCATGTTTGTGAAGTTGGATAAGGAACATTTCATTGCCAAAGATGCCTTAAGCAATAAACCCCTTCGTAGACGCATTGGATTGACACTCACGGATCGCGGCATCGCACGTGAAGGATCGGATGTTTATTGCGAAGGTGAATGGGTGGGTAAAGTCACTTCAGGTACCAAGAGTCCCACACTCAATCAAGCCATCGCAATGGCTATGGTTAAAGCAGAATACTTCAAAGCTGAAGACTTTGAAATTGATGTCAGAGGTAAACGATTAAAGGCTGTTCGGGTAAAACTACCCTTCTATAAACGACAAGGAGCAAAATAATGGAAAAATATTACGCAACATCGCATGAATGGGCAATGCAGGTGGATGATCAACACGTACGTGTCGGCATCTCGGATTACGCTCAAAAAGCATTGGGCGACATCGTCTTTCTATCGACACATGAAGTTGGCGATACAGTGAGTTTTGGGGATCGCTTTGGGGATGTGGAATCCGTCAAGGCTGTTTCAGAACTCTTATCGCCTGTGGATGGCGTTGTGTCCAAGGTCAATACTGACTTGGAAGACAAGCCTGAACTCCTCAATGAAGATCCACTCAATGTCTGGGTTATTGAAGTTGAAGGTCAACTCGATACCACTCGCCTCATGAGTGAAGAAGCTTATCTCGCGCTTGATAAGGACCATTGATATGGCAGGATATATCCTCAATACCGACCAAGAAAAAGCTATGATGTTGGAGCAGATCAAACGATCTTCGCTCGATGATTTGTATGCTGAATTACCAACAAATTTAAAACTTAAGAAGGATCTATCGATTCCTGAAGGTCAATCAGAGTTTACCGTCATGGCCAAGCTCAAAGCCTTATCTTTACAAAACAAGGTCTACACGACAATTTTACGTGGTGCCGGTGTTGAACACCATCATATCCCAGCGGTCGTCAAACAGTTGAGCAATCGTGAAGAATTCGTCAGTGCCTACACCCCATATCAATCTGAACTCTCGCAAGGGGTTCTCCAATCAATCTTCGAATATCAAACCCAGATGTGTGAGTTGACAGGGATGGATGTATGTAACGCCTCGGTCTATGATGGCGCAACGGCAGCGGCCGAAGCCATGCAGATGGTGGTGGAACGCAATCGTCGTGTCATCTTGATTCCTGAAAACATGCATCCGCATGTCTTACAGACCATGCGTACCTATGCTCAATGGGCAAACATCCAATTGCTTGATCTAAAAATCTTGGATGGTCGGATTGATCTTGAAGACTTAAAAGCTAAATGTGATGTGAATACCGCTGGTGTTTTCATCCAACATCCCAACTATTTTGGCTTATTGGAAGATGTCCAAGAAATCAGTCGCATCACCCATAGCACCCAAGCCAAGTTGGTTCAATACACCAATCCATTAACCTGTGCTTATTTGAAATCACCCCGTGCCTTAGGTGCGGACATCGCCATCGGTGAAGCTCAATCCTTAGGGATTCCGATGTCATTTGGTGGCCCATACTTAGGCTTCATGGCCGCAAGTGCGGATTTGGTCAGACGTCTGCCTGGACGTATTGCAGGTCAAACCGTCGATCTTGATGGCAAACGCGCATTCACCTTAACTCTTCAAGCCCGTGAACAACACATCCGTCGTGAGAAAGCCAGTTCAAGCATTTGTTCAAACCAAGCCTTAATGGCCTTGGTTGCCTCGATGTACTGTGCATCCATGGGTCCTCAAGGACTAAAAGAAGTATCGGAAGCCGGTTTACGCAAAGCACACTATCTCCTTCAAGAACTTGAGAAGATTGGATTCAAACGTAAATACAATGGACCATTCTTCAATGAGTTCGTCGTTGTCAGTCCAATCGAACATTCCATCATCGAACGTATCTGTCATGAAATGGATATCCTCGCTGGCTTAGGCTTAAGCTCACATGAAAGTTTATGGTGTGTTACCGAAACCACCAGCAAAGCCACGCTCGATCAACTGATCGCACGCTTGAAGGAGGTCATCCAATGAGTAAACTTCTATTTGAACGTTCCGTAACGGGACGTCGTGGAATTATTTTAGACCCGATTGATGTGCCTGAAGTAAAGTTAGATGAGCAATTCGTTCGCCAATCCAAACCACGTTTGCCTGAAATCGGTGAAGTCGATTTGGTTCGTCACTACATGGAACTTTCTAAATATACTTTTGGGGTGGATAATGGTTTTTATCCTTTAGGTTCGTGTACGATGAAATACAATCCAAAGCTCAATGAAGCTACAGCTTCATTGGATGGTTTTGCAAACATCCATCCATGTCAAAACTTAGAAACCGTTCAAGGTGCCTTAACTTTGATGGACGATTTGAGCCAATCCCTCTGTGAAATTACAGGCATGGATGCCTTTACGCTTCAACCTGCGGCAGGTGCCCACGGGGAGTTTACCGGTCTTCTCTTGATTCATGCCTACCATAAAGCAAACAATGATTCCAAACGTTCAAAAGTCATCGTCCCAGACAGTTCACATGGAACCAATCCTGCAAGTGCCGCAATGGCCGGTTATCAAGTCGTATCTGTCCCTTCGAATGCTCAAGGGGGCGTGGATGTGGATGCATTGAAGGCAGTCTTGAATGATGAGATTGCAGGTTTGATGCTTACCAATCCAAATACACTTGGTTTATTTGATCCAAACATTGAATTGATCACTTCCATGGTTCATGAAGTGGGAGGACTGCTGTATTATGATGGGGCGAATTTAAACGCCATCATGGGTACCGCTCGGCCTGGAGACATGGGTTTCGATGTGGTTCACTTGAACTTGCATAAGACCTTCTCAACGCCACATGGAGGCGGTGGGCCAGGCAGTGGTCCTGTTGGTGTCAAAGCCTTCTTGAAGCCCTTCTTACCACAAGGCAGCCTCGTCAATGAACCTTATGGTTATCGTTTCCTAGATGATCGTGATCAAACCAGCATCGGACGCATGCGTTCCTATTATGGCAACTTCTTGGTCAATGTCAGAGCGTATACCTACATTCAAAGCTTAGGCAGAGATGGTCTCAAAGAAGCCAGCCAGAACGCCGTCTTGAATGCGAACTACTTGATGGAAGGTCTTAAGGATACCTATCCTGTGACCTATCCTGGGACATGCATGCATGAATTTGTCATCAGCTTAGAGAAGCTTAAGAAAGAAACAGGCATCAGCGCGAAGGATATCTCAAAAGCGCTCTTGGACTATGGCATGCATCCACCGACCATGTATTTCCCTTTTATCGTTCATGAAGCACTCATGATCGAACCAACGGAAACAGAAAGCAAGGAAACCCTCGATTTCTTCATTGAAACGATGAAAAAACTTCATGATCTCGCGTATAGCAATCCTGAAGTCATCCTCAATGCGCCTTACTCAACACCGGTCAAACGAGTTGATGATGTGCAAGCAGCGCGCAATCCAATCTTAAAATACCAATTCTAAGACAAAGCCCACGATCATTCGTGGGCTTCTGTTTTTTCGAGCTCGGTTCGACTCGCTTCAATTCTCCGCAATAGTTTAATAAGCTTCGGTTTATCCAACTGATCGTTGATCGCATTGGATACCGCATGATAAATCACGAAATAAAGGATAAACAGACCAATGACATACGGTATTAATCCCAAAAACAAGGCTATTATAGGCATGCTTTCCCCCATCACCTTAACAGGTGTGAATTCAACTTCTCATAAATACTGGGCAGATCACTCACAGAGATGATGCCCAACGGCTTCTGATTGCTCGCCCCATCTTGGGTGATGATCAAGGCATTCAAACGCTGACCAGAGGCCAAGGAACGCTCGAACTCCACTACAACCGAAATGATCGAGGTGTGTACAGGGATGAACTTAACGTTACGCTGTTTCTTATCCTTACTTAATAAATCACCGACTTGAATGTCAGGAAGCTTCCCATGGATATTCACAATGTTTTGAACCAAATATTCACTTAAGGCATCCGTCGTCAATAAGCCCACAAACTGCATTGCTCGTGTATAAACAGGAAGTTTGGAGTGGTGTTTCCCAACCAACCAATCCACCACATCACTTAATTTATCCTCTTCAAAACAGATGTGTACAGGACGAAGATAATTCTCTTTGACCCGTTCAGGTTCTGTGAGTAGTTTGGTGATATGTTCCATCATCTCAACAAACTTCAAATGCGGTTCCGCAATGACTTCACCATCGATACGATCATGAACGATCGCATTTCGAAGATCCCCAAACTCTTCAAGATGTTTCTGGAAACGTTGATAGTTGCGATCAATCTTGCTCATCCGACGTACCAATTCCGAATACGATACATAGCGATCGGATTTGATGCGTCGGTTCATTT
>JBLJAX010000073.1:0-3119 GCA_047637795.1 Erysipelotrichaceae bacterium
AGCAGATGCTGCTTTACGTCAAGCGCAACTCGATGCGAAGACACAAGCTTATGATTTAAAATTAGCTGCAGAAAAAGAAATTAAGGAATCAAAACAATCACTTCAAGAAATTGAAGCCAAATTGAACCGTCGTGAAGACAGTCTTAATTTTCGTAATGAGACGTTGACCTCAAAAGAAAAAGAACTTGATACAAAAAATAAACAAGTTACCGAAAAATTAAACGTACTAGAGAAGATGGAGAAAACCCTGCAAGAGAAGATCGATGGGCAGGTTGTTGAGTTGGAACGAATTGCCAATATGGCGGCAAGTGACGCTAAACAGGAACTATTGGATATCGTTCGAGTAAGAACACAAAATGAAGTTGAAGCTTATATTCGTGACCAAGAAGAAGAAGCGAAATCAAAAGCTTCCGATATGGCACGTGAAATCATTGGTTTGGCTATTCAACGATATGCGCAAGAAGAGACTTTAGAACGTACCGTTTCAGTTGTCGCCTTGCCAAACGAAGAAATGAAAGGTCGTATCATCGGTCGTGAAGGACGTAACATTCGTGCGATTGAACAGGCGACAGGTGTCGATATCTTGATTGATGACACACCAGAAACCATCACCTTGTCTTGTTTTGATCCAATCCGTCGTGAAGTTGCTCGATTGGCTTTGGAGTCTTTGTTGAAAGATGGTCGTATCCAACCTGGACGCATTGAAGAAGTCGTTGCGCGTGTTCAAAATGAATTGAATGAAACCATTCAAAAAGCAGGTGCGGATGCCGTATTCAAAGTGGGTATCGGCAAGATCGATCGCGAGATCGTTGGTTTGATTGGACGTTTACGTTACCGTTACAGTTATGGTCAAAACGCCTTGCAGCACAGCATGGAAGTTGCGTATTTAACAGGTATGATGGCTGCTGAACTGGGTTTGAATCAGAATCTAGCGAAGCGTGTCGGTTTGCTTCATGATATTGGTAAAGCATTGGATTTCGAAATGGAAGGAAGCCATGTGGAGCTCGGTGCTCGCATCTGTCGCAAACATGGTGAACATCCTGCGGTCATCAATGCGATTGAATCGCATCATGGTGATGTGCCTGCGAACTCAATTTATGCGGTCTTAGCGCAAGCAGCGGATACTTTGAGTGCTGCTCGTCCAGGGGCTCGTTTTGAATCATTTCAAAATTACATTCAACGTTTGGAACAATTGGAAAAGATTGCCACATCCTTTGATGGTGTTGAAAAAGTATATGCGATTCAAGCAGGACGTGAAATTCGCGTCATGGTCGTTCCAGATAAATTGGATGATTTAGCTTGTCATCGCGTTGCACGTGAGATACGTGAGAAGATTGAAAAAGAAATGACCTATCCTGGTCAAATCAAAGTCACGGTCATTCGTGAGACACGGACGTCAGAAGTAGCGAAATAATGAATATCTTATTTGTTGGTGATATCGTAGGAAAAGCAGGTCGAGCAATTTTATATGCTCGACTTGTTTCACTTAAACAAGCACATCATATTGATTTCACCATTGTGAATGGTGAAAACATCGCGCACGGCAAAGGGATGACTTTAAAACTCTATGAAGAGTTGCTTGCCAATGGTGTCGATGCGATTACCTTGGGTAATCATGCGTATTCTAAATCGGATATTTTAGCTTTCATTCAAAAAAGTAAACATCTTGTTAGACCCTTGAACATGCACCCACAAACGCACGGAAAAGGGATACAAGAGTTTGAAGTCAAAGGCAAGACGCTTCGCATCATCAATTTGATTGGCTCTGTTTTCATGGATAATGTAGTTGAGACACCTTTTGAAGCGATGTATCAACTCGAACGTTTCAACAAGGATAAGATCGTCATTGTCGATCTGCATGCGGAAGCGACCAGTGAAAAGATCGCATTCGCCTATCAATTCAAAGATCAATGTGCTGCCGTTTTAGGAACACATACGCACGTTCAAACTGCGGATGAACGTATCATCGATGGATGTGCGTTCATTAGTGATGTCGGGATGACAGGACCATTCAATAGTGTTATCGGTCGAGATATTCAAGAGGTTCTGGATCGCTTCAATGGGAATTACTCGAAACGATTTACTGTGAGTGAAGAACCGGCGCAACTTTGCGCAGTCGTGATCTCGATTGATGAAGAAAGCATGCGTGCAACACATATTCAGCGGATTCAGATTCGACCTGAAAAAGAGTTGAATAATGAGCACTAAGTGCTATAATTGATTTATTAAAAGGAGGATTCGTTATGCCTGTTGTTGTAGCAAAAGATACCTGTATTGGTTGTGGTGCCTGTGTAGGTGTTTGCCCTGTTGGAGCTTTATCTTTGGATGCGGATGGCAAAGCAGAATGCGATGAATCGATCTGCATTGATTGCTTAGCATGTATCGGTGTTTGTCCAACTGAAGCGATAAGTCAAAAATAACCAAGCAGAGCTTGGTTTTTTTAAGGGAAAATTATGAACGAACTATTTATCAAACCAAATTTAAAAAGTGCTCAAAGAAGAACGAAAGATGAAACGGTCATCGAACGTTCACTTTTCAATATACCGGATGAGTATCTTAGTCTAGGCTTTAATAAGAAATTTTATTTAAGAACCTATGGATGTCAAGCAAATGAGCGTGATTCTGAAACACTTCGTGGGATGCTTACCTTGATGTCTTATACAGAGGTCACTGCACCTGAAGAAGCTGATTTGATCATCATGAACACCTGTGCCATTCGTAAGAATGCAGAGGATAAAGTTTTTGGTGAAATCGGACATTTAAAACAGTTGAAGTATGAGAATCCAGATTTGATTTTTGTGGTGTGTGGATGCATGGCTCAAGAAGAAGAGGTAGTCAACACCATTCTTAAGACCCACCAACACATCGATATCATATTTGGCACACACAATATCCATCGTTTTCCAGAACTATTGATACAGGCTCATTTCAGCAAAGAAAGAGTCGTGGAAGTGTATTCCAAAGAAGGGGAGGTTTATGAGAACCTGCCTGTTAATCGTGTTCAAAAAGCGAAAGCTTGGGTGAATATCATTTATGGTTGTGACAAGTTTTGTACCTACTGTATTGTTCCATACACACGTGGTAAGGAACGTTCACGTTTAAAAGAAGATATCCTGAAG
>JBLJAX010000074.1:0-4031 GCA_047637795.1 Erysipelotrichaceae bacterium
GAAAGCAGAGCTTTTGGCAATCGATACCGACATTCATTGTACGGTCCCACGTGCCATTAGTTTTACCGCTGCTTTATATACGATTGGCATGCCTCCGGAGTTCATTGGCGTTGGTAGAGGTCTCCATGAGATCAACGAGAAATTTGGACAAGAGGGTATGAAAGAACTGTTGCAAGCCTATCCGCAACTGAAACATGATTTGAACTTCGCGCTCAAATACATGAACCAAAAAGTAAGTCGAGGAATTCTGGATGAACGTGTACGTGAAGCCTATCAAAAGGATGTGTTGTATGCGATCGAATATCTGCATTTAAAAGAACCCGATGAAGCGTATCGTGAAGATGCTTTCTATCATACCTTGCTTAAAGCGATACGACCGATTCTATTGCATAATTTGGGTAAGCAGAAGGACTTGTTTGACGATCACGAAGAAGAAATGAAGATATTGAAGGAATGGATTGTTAAACTTGGAAAACTCAGAGGAAGTTTGGGTTAGGCTTTTCTTTCCGACCTTTACTAAGCCTATCCATGTTCATCACCATGTTTCTGCTGAGATGAACAACAAAAAAAGAATAACTTTCAGAAAACTTTCAGAAAATAGACTTGTTTATAAGATCAACCCGACTTAGAATGAATGTATCTTTGGAGAAATACGATGAAAAAGAGTCTAAGCACTAAGATATTTGAACAAAATCTTTTAAAAGGTCAATTGCTCGCTGGTCAAGAAGTCCAATTGAAAGTTAATCAAACACTCACTCAAGATACGACAGGGACAATGGCGTATCTACAGTTTTTAGCGATGGATGTGCCAAAGGTCAAAACGGATCTGAGCGTCGCATACATTGATCACAACATGCTTCAAACCGGTTTTGAGAATGCGGATGACCATGCGTTCATCCAGTCCGTTGCCCAAAAACACGGTATCATTTTCAGTAAGCCTGGAGCGGGTATCTGTCATCAGGTTCACTTAGAACGTTTTGCAAAACAAGGCACGATCCTCTTGGGCTCCGACAGTCATACCCCAACTGCGGGGGGCTTAGGTGCCATCGCGATTGGCATGGGTGGCTTGGATGTGGCGGTTGCCATGGCAACCGGTATGACAACTATTGTGATGCCAAGAATTTTCAATATTAATCTAATCAATAAACCACATTCCTATATTAATGGTAAGGATATCATTCTCAAAGTCCTCCAGCAACTCAAAGTCACAGGTGGAGTTGGTTTTATTATGGAATACAGTGGCGATGGACTTCAGTATTTAAGCGTCACCGATCGTGCCACCGTTTGTAACATGGGCGCTGAACTGGGTGCGACGACATCCATCTTCCCAAGTGACAAGAATACCTTACGTTATTTAAGCCAACAAGGTCGTACCCAGGATTATGTGGCACTGACTGCGGATGATGGTGCGAAATATGATCAAACATTGACGATTGATTTAAGCTTACTCAAACCCATGGTTGCGCAACCCCATATGCCAGACAACGTGGTTGAAGTTCAAACTGTTGAAGGTTTAAAGGTTGATCAAGTTGCGGTGGGAAGCTGTACGAATTCATCGTATACCGACATGATGAAAGTTGTGGAAATCTTAAAAGGAAAGACGATTCATCCCGATGTCAGTCTAGTTATTTCACCGGGTTCTGCAAATATACTGCGATTATTATCCGAAAATGGAGGCTTATCCGCATTGATTTCTGCGGGTGCACGTATCTTGGAATCCTCCTGTGGTCCTTGTATTGGAATGGGCCAAGCGCCACGTTCAAATGGAATCTCTGTACGCTCCTTCAATCGTAATTTCAAAGGTCGATCTGGCACATCCAATGCGCAGGTCTATTTAGTTTCGCCTGAAACGGCTGCGGCTTCGGCACTCATGGGTGTATTAAGCGATCCAAGTCGACTTGATTTGAACTTAGATATCCAAGAGCCAGAATCCTTTGGCAAAGTCGATGGGTACTTCATCTATCCAAGTGATGATCCTAGTTCAATCGAAATCGCCTTAGGACCCAACATTCAACCTTTCCCTAAGGCAAAAGCACTGAGTGATACAATTGAAAGCCAAATCGTCTTGATTACGAAAGATAATGTGACGACGGATGATATCGTACCTTCGTATGCGAAACTTCTACCGTACCGATCCAACATTCCTTATCTAGCTGATTATTGTTTCCATGGGACCGATCCTGAATTTGTGAAGCGTGTCAAAGCACTCAAGGGTGGAGTCATCATTGGGGGTGAAAACTATGGTCAAGGTTCATCACGTGAACATGCGGCACTGATTCCTTTATATCTAGGTATTAAAGCCGTATTGGCAAAGAGTTATGCACGATCCAACTTGATCAATGTGGGCATTCTACCTTTGGTCATTGAAGAAAATGATTTTGATGTCTTGGATGAACTTGTCTTCAATAATCTATTTGAACATGTAAAGCAGGATGAAAGCTTCACCATCTTTAATAAGACAAAACAGAAGGATATTCGAGTCAGACTTACTGCGACACTTAGAGAACGTGAAATTCTGATTCAGGGAGGCTATTTGAACTATGCTAAATCCATTGCATAAACATATCGTAACCTTGATTCCGGGTGATGGCATTGGGTCTGAAATCACAGAAGCAATGAAACAAGTGGTGGGTGTGTTGGATGTGGATATCGTTTGGGAAGAACACAATGCGGGTTTAAAGGTCTTTGAAGAAACAGGCACACTTGTACCTCAAGCTATCTATGATAGTTTTGAGAAGCATAAAGTTGCCCTTAAAGGACCCATCACGACACCGATTGGAACGGGTTTTCGTAGCATCAACGTAGAACTTAGAAAACGCTATGATCTCTATGCCTGTGTACGTCCCATTCAATCCATCGGTAAAGTGCCAAGTCATTACCACGACGTGGATATTGTGTTGTTTAGAGAGAATACGGAAGATCTGTATATGGGTTTAGAAGAGAAGATCAGTGACGATGAAGCACGTAGCATCAAGGTCATCACACGTCCTGCGAGCAAACGGATCGCAGTTGCGGCGTTTGAATATGCCGTAAAACACAAGCGCAAGAAAGTTACGGTTGTGACCAAGGCAAACATCATGAAGCTGAGTGATGGCTTGTTTCTGGATACGGTACGTGAAGTATCCAAACACTATCCAACGATTGAATTCACAGAAATCCTTGTGGATAACATGTGCATGCAGATGGTCTTGAATCCCAATCAGTTCGATGTGGTGGTGACAGAGAACCTCTATGGCGATATCTTATCTGATTTAGGCGCAGCACTTGTGGGCGGTTTAGGTTTTGTGCCAGGTGCGAATGTCGGTAAGGAAATGGCTTTGTTTGAGGCGACACATGGTTCCGCTCCAGACATTGCAGGCAAGGGTATTGCGAATCCAACGGCCATGTTGCTGAGTGCTGCCATGATGTTGGATCATCTTAACTATAATAAGGAAGCAAAGTTATTACGATTTTCAATCAATGAATTGTATCGAGATGAAGCCAATTTTACCAAGGACATCAAGGGCCCATTGAATACACATGAATATACGGCGAAGCTGATTCAAATCATCCAAGCTTCAAGAGGTAAGATAGATGCCAAAACAGAATGATTTTGAACAGCATATTGAGTCATGGTCGAAAATCATTGAAGAAAGAAATACGATTGATCCCAAACTCTATCCTCAACATAACATCAAACGTGGCTTACGTAATGAAAATGGGACCGGTGTTTTAGTTGGCATCACACGGGTGGGATCCGTCATTGGTTATCGTAAAGAAAACGATGTGAAGATTCCAACCGAGGGAAGATTGTATTATCGTGGTTATGACCTTTTTGACTTGGTGAATGGGTTTCAGAAAGAGCAACGTCTCGGTTTTGAAGAAACAATCTATTTGCTTCTGTTTGGGAAATGCCCAAGCGCCCAGGAGTTGGCAGAATTTAACCAAGCACTCGAAGATCGACGCGATTTGCCAAAGCAATATAAAGAAGATGTGATCATCAAGATTCCAGCACCGAACATCATGAATAAGCTTCAACGGGCAATCTTGAC
>JBLJAX010000075.1:0-3133 GCA_047637795.1 Erysipelotrichaceae bacterium
AAAGTTTATGGTCTGCGCGATCAATCATGGTTTCGATGGATTCATCTTCGTCTCGTTGCACGACACCACCGCTTACGGTGACCTTAGGTAACCCATCAATTACAAGTGTTTCAATCGATTGACGTGCACGTTCTGCAGCACGTAGAGCTTTTGCGTAATCAGTATTAGGGAGGATGATAAGAAATTCTTCACCGCCATAACGTCCAACGGTGTCAAAGCCACGAATGCTTTGGTCTAATACTTTTGCAACTTGTCTAAGCACTTCATCACCGGCAAGATGTCCATAGTCGTCATTGAATTGTTTGAAGTTATCGATATCAAAAAGAATGATGGAAAGAGGACGTTGGATACGGATGTGAGGATTGACGAGTTGTTCTAGTTCATCTTGGAGGGCACGTCGATTTGATATTTGGGTCAAGGGGTCGGTGTATGCCTCAATGCTTAGAGATCGATTCTCTTCTTTTAATAGAAACTCATCGTTTTTCTTATCGGTCACATCAAACACGATACCAGCCGCAAAAAGTGCTTTTCCATCTTTATCGCGTTGTGTGATGGTTCCACGATCGTAATACCATCGGTACTGACCATCTTTGGTCTTAATGCGGTATTCACATTCATAGACAGGTTTGATCTGGAACATTGCGTCCAACATGGCTTGCATGGTGCTTTTGTGGTCATCGGGATGAAGTGCATCGGTGAAGAAGGAATAGGGGGTTGGAAAGGGAATTTCAGACATCTCATAACCAAGAACCTTGATTTTGAGTGGATTGAATACAACGTTGCCGCTTGTGAAATCCAAATACCAACGTCCCAAATTACCAGTCCATGCAAAATCTAAGAAATCATCATTTTCATGTAACAGTTCTTTGTTAAGTCGTTCCAATTGTTCAATCCGATTAATCAAGGCTTCTTTTGAATATTGAGTATAGTCCATAGGGCTCCCTACTCCGATTGGTTGATCGGTTTGATCTTCTTATTGTGCACGAAGTGATCCATCGCGGATTTTCGGACATAGCGCTCGATGCGGTTGTAATGTGCTTTTTGAGGATAAGCGAGAACCACATGCCAATGGATCGGGTTCTCAAATTGCTTCTCTACGATATTGTCCCAGCGGATGTGATTGCGTATCGGTGAGGGAAGGATCGTAATGGAAGAAGTGTTGCGTGTGGATTCCAAGAGGAAGTCCCATAAGGTCGATCTGAGAACGATGTTGGGTTTGATGTCTTGGAGTTCGAATTGCTTCATCAACTGATGATGGATCATAAAGGTTTCACCAAAGATGGCCAGATCCGCATGATTCAAATCTTTCCATGTGATTCTTTCATTTTTAGCCAAGGGATTCTTATCACACATGAATGCTGTGAGTTGATCGGTGTGTATGATATCTTCCACATAGATTTGTGGATTCAAGTTTGTTGGTTGCAAGATGACGACAAAATCAATTTCGTGAAGTAACAATTTACGTCTGAGTTCAAATGCACCTTCTTCGACAATAATAAAACGGATGGTTGGATTCAGTCGAATGATGTTGGATAAGAACTCCGTGAATAATACGGTTAAGACAAGCGGTGGGATACCGATGGTGACACTGCCTTTGATCGAACTGGAGTTCTCATGGAGTTCTTTGAACATGGTATCGTATTGTTCGATGATGATCTTAGCGTTTGAATAGAAGTTTTCTCCACTGGTGGTAAGTCCATTCAAACGACCACTGATGCGTGAAAAAAGCTCAATGCCTTCTTCATCCTCAAACTTACGCAAGTATTGCGTCAATGCAGGTTGTGAGACATGGAGTTTCTTTGATGCACTCGATAAGTTGTAATCGCTTTCAACAATTGCGACAAAATATTTTAAATGTGTGATGTCCATAATTTAATAACATCATATACTATAAGCTAGGCTTATACAAGTTATAAAATATACATATTTCACATACTATTGCGATTATTGTTAAATAGACATGTAAGCGCTTTATAATTTAATAATTTTCTAAAAAGGAGAGAAAAATGCGAAATGTAGTCATCGTATCTGCCGTGCGTACAGCAATTGGTTCCTTTGGTGGGGTATTCAAGGATGTTACTGCTGTTCAATTAGGAACGACAGTTGTCAAAGAAGCCATAAGTAGAGCTAATATTTCAGCAAATGATGTGGATGAGCTTATCTTTGGAAATGTCTTGCAAGCAGGTTTGGGTCAAAATGTGGCTCGCCAAGTTTCAATTCATTCTGGTTTACCGGTCGAGGTTCCTTCATTCACTTTGAATAAAGTATGTGGATCGGGTTTGAAAGCTGTTCAATTGGCTGTTCAAGCGATTCAAAACGGCGATGCAGAAGTAATCGTCGCTGGTGGTACGGAAAACATGAGTCAATCGGCTTATGTCGTTCCAAGTGCTCGTTGGGGTCAACGCATGGGCAATGGTCAGTTGGTTGATACCATGGTTTATGATGGTTTGACCGATGTCTTCAATAATTATCACATGGGCATCACAGCTGAAAACATCGTTGAAAAATATGGTTTCACCCGTGAACAACTCGATGCATTAGCAGTCGAAAGCCAAAACCGTGCAGTAAAAGCAATGGCTGATGGTAAGTTCAAAGACGAAATCGTTCCTGTCTTGATTCCTCAACGCAAGGGTGATCCTGTGGTTGTGGATACGGATGAATATCCAAAGCCAGGTACGACGATGGAAACCGTTGGTAAATTACGTCCAGCTTTCAAGAAAGATGGTGTGGTTACAGCGGCGAACTCCTCAGGCATCAATGATGGTGCTGCGGCGTTTGTTGTGATGAGTGAAGAAAAAGCAGTCGCATTGGGATTGAAACCATTGGTTACGATCGTCGCCTTCGCATCAGCGGGTGTCGCTCCAGAAATCATGGGTACAGGCCCAATTCCTGCAACGCGTAAGGCATTGGCTAAGGCTGGTTTGGAAGTTAAAGATTTGGATTTGATTGAAGCAAATGAAGCCTTTGCGGCTCAAGCCTTGAGTGTCATTACTGAACTTGGCTTGGATCCTTCCATTGTGAATGTCAATGGGGGTGCGATTGCATTAGGTCATCCGATTGGGGCAAGTGGTGCACGTATCTTAGTCACCTTGATCCATGAAATGATTAAAAGAGATGTAAACACTGGCCTTGC
>JBLJAX010000076.1:0-3026 GCA_047637795.1 Erysipelotrichaceae bacterium
AGGGCAATGTCATCTATGCGGATGATTTGGTTAAACTCTTTGGTGTGGATGCGGTGCGCTATCTCATGCTTCATGAAATGCCGTTTGCACAAGATGGCACATTGACGTATGAAATCATGATTGAGCGCATCAATTCCGATCTAGCAAACATCATGGGTAACCTTGTCAATCGCACTTTGGCAATGACCAACAAATATTTCGCTGGAGATATTGAAAATCCTAAGAAATTTGAACCGCTTGATGAAGAATTGATCAGTCTGGCTTTAGATACACCACGCAAGGTTCGTAGTTCAATGGATAAACTACGTGTTCAAGATTCCATTGACCATGTGATTGATCTCTTGAAGCGTTGTAATAAGTATATTGATGAAACCATGCCTTGGGCTTTGGCTAAAGATGAAGCCAATCACGATCGTCTACGTACAGTACTGTATAACTTATTAGAAAGTATTCGTTTTGCAGGGATCCTCTTAGCGCCTGCAATGCCAGAAACTTCTACTAAAATATTGAATCAACTGGATACGCAGAAACGTGATTTAGAATCCCTTGAAACCTTTGGGAACTTAGAAGTTGGTCATAAAGTGGCTGAAAAACCAGAAATGCTCTTTGCACGTTTGGATGCGGAAGAAGTCATGAATAAGCTCAATCCTCCTGCGCCTAAACTCGAAACAAAAGCAGAAGTTACGATTGATGATTTTGCGAAATTGGATCTACGCGTTGGGACGATCCTCAAGTGTGAGAACCACCCAGATTCTGATAAACTCTTGGTGTCACAAGTTCAAATCGATGGGACCGTTCGTCAGATCGTCAGTGGTTTACGTCCTAAGTTTGAAGCGAAGGATCTTATTGGGTTAAAGGTTGCGGTTGTGGTGAATCTAAAACCCGTCAAACTTCGTGGTGTCTTATCAGAAGGCATGATACTTGTCGGTGAGAAAGACAAGCAAATGGAGATCGTGCATTTCCACAGTGTGGAAGATGGCGCCATCATTCGATGAATACCTTTCAAATGAAAACATCGAGTGAGGCGATGGAATATTTAAGTTCTGTTGACCCTATTCTTGGTAAATTCATTCAACATGTTGGACCGATCACACGTACAGGGATCGAAGATCCGTATATTGCGACGATCGATTGTATCTTATCCCAACAGATTTCTAGCAAGGCTTACCAAACGATTGCGAATCGTTTCTACACACGTTTCCCTGAAGCGGATCCCAACTTGATTCTTGATGCGCCGTTTAAGGATATCAGAGCATTAGGCTTATCAACTTCTAAAGCGAATTATGTCATTGGGATCGCAAGCGCTAAGTTGAATAAAGACATCGAATTTGATGCCTTATACGACTTAGACTTTGAAGCCATCAAAGCCATTCTTACGCCCCTCAAAGGAGTTGGAAGGTGGACCGTCGAAATGGTCTCGATGTTCAGCTTAAAGAAACAAAATGTGATCAGTTACGATGACTTGGCGATCCGAAAGGGCATCGCTCGTCTCTATCATAAAAAAGAAGTCACTAAGGACTTCTTCAATGAATTGAGCCTACGTTATGCACCGTACCAAACGGTGGCTTCCTTCTACTTATGGGAAGCGAGCAGCTATAAAGAAGATATTGAATAAAACAAAGCTCTAGGGCTTTGTTTTTTACTGTTTGAGATTCATGAACTGATAAGGATCCGTGATGGTTAAGCGAGGAAGGTCTTGAATAAGAGCCTCCACCTCATCTTTATACTCTGGCAAGATAAGTGCATTTCCATAGAATTCATACTGATTATACTGTCCATCATTTTGATTGGAGAAGCCGATTTTCTTGCCAACACGTAAGCTATAGCTGGCTTCACTGAGGATTCCAATATTCGTTGTGTAATCTTTGATCAGTTCAAATTGCTCTTTGGAGAGTTCGACATAGGTACTCGAGTATTGACCTGTCTTACTGTAAGCTCCCCATTGATTAATCCAAGTATTTTGACCAATCGGCATGTAGAATGTAAAGTCATCATCCTTACCATCGGGTAAGAAAAGTAAGAACTTGTAATCTGTCGCATCGCCGAAAGCAGGGAAATCTCGATCCATGGTTTTTAGGTACGCAAGAGTCTCGGTGTGTCTCTCGGAGATGAGAATCTTTGATTCTGTACAATCACTGGAGAAAGTGTCCATTCGACATTGATTGAATTTGACGTAACCTACGGTTGGACTCAGAATAGCCTCATTGCCAAGTTCCCCTAAACGATTGAAGTCAGCGGTATACGCTTGTCTGAAGCTTTCTAAATCAAAGAAGGTAGGATCCAAGTTGACATATGCATCACTGAAGGCGTTGGTTAAAGAGATCTGCTTGAGATAAGGGTAACGAACATCCGCAAACAAAGCTAATGCGTGTGCTCGTAACACACTTGGATTATAAGCGAGATCTTGAATCGACCGTGTCCACTCATAAGGAATGTTATAGGAACGCGAGATGGTAGAACCATTCTTAAGCGTATAGGTGATCGAAGTATAGACTGTCGAACCTTCATAGCTTGATGCATTGTATGGGAAATCTTCATAAGACTTCGTATACCCATCAGAGGCTTCAATGGTGTTCACTAAACCATTTGGATAAGACCAATAGTTACGATTGGAGTAGTTGATCCACTTATATTCATTGAGAATGACCTCGTGAAGTTCATGAATCGCTGCGATGCCTTTTTCATCCGTGAAGATGAAATCGCTCTGGTTGGTCATGTAGTAATTATTATTGAGTTGGACAGGCAAGACGAAATTTTGATAATCATCGAAACGGAACGCAATTTGTGTCACATCTTCCAAATCTGGAAGACGTGTGATATATCCAAAGCCTTTCGATGCCAATCCAGTCAACAACAAACTAAATCCCACTAACGCAATGAACACATACCGAAGCATCGCTTTGTACAAGTACTTGAAGCTACGTTGCGAGATGACATCCATCACAAGATAAATAACCGCTGTAAAGAAAAATGGGAAGATGAAATTCAAAGGATTAAAGAAATTCTGATTGTTTCCTTCACTGATC
>JBLJAX010000077.1:0-3376 GCA_047637795.1 Erysipelotrichaceae bacterium
AAACAGACGTTTATTTTAACTGAATCGGATTTTCGAAAATTCTTCCTCAAAGTCCTTTTGTGATTCCTGCATCGCCTGAATGAAATCATCGATGATGTAGAGCTCATTGGACATGGCAAAGGGTATCTCAAGCACAAAGGCAATGCCCTCGATCGCCGCCAAAGCTTGAGGATCCCGGACGATCACCGCAGCCGGTCGCCCATTCTTTTTAATGAAGTCAAGCAAAGTCTGCGCATAGAGCTCCACAATGTTTTGATTGGGATCCATAATCTGACAGACATGCATGAAATGATCCGACACACTGGCAATCATCATCGCCCGTGGCAGGTAAGGATCCTTTTCATCGTCATCGATCAACGTGTTTAGAACAGCAAAATCGAGTTCGATCTGTTGAGGATAGTGTGCTGGATTCGACTTGCGAAGTTTTTTCACATCGAATTCGTAAAACGGATAGACATGATAAAAGCGTTGCATCTGAATACCACGCAACACCCAAGTGCCTTTGGCACTTTCTTTGAAGCGAAGCAATTCACCATATGCAAAGTAGACCTCTGGATGTTTGGCTTCGTATCGATCCAAAGCTTTCTCTAAGATACCCAGTGCATACACCAAACGGTCCAGGTCGACATCATTGAAGGAAGACGGAATGTTGTAGTTCAACTTGCGCAACAAGGGTCCTCGCTGCGCTTTGGTGATCTTGATTTCAGCCTGATCCAATAATGCAAGATCCTCTGCTTCCATTTCATCCTTCTTATCAAAGTAGATCGTCAAGGCATCCGTGTAACGGAAGCGTTGCAGTTCCGGTAGATCCGGATTGTCCAATACATAAAGCAGATCTTCGAAGGCACGATTACCGAAATAGAAACCGAGGCCATAGGTGGTTTTGGCATTTCCCATGATTGTGACAAAGATGGGTTCCTTTTCATACGGAATCAATTGAATGAAATCCGCATCACTGAAGTGAAGCCAGGGTTTGCGTTTTTGGATTCGATGTGCGATGTTCAAGCATTCCAGTGTTTTGTTCATAATTCAATCATATAACAAAAAAAGCCCGAAGGCTTTCTTATTCTGCTTTGTCCAAAGCTTTTTTAGCTTTTTCAACGACGCTTGTGAATCCCTTAGGATCATGAATCGCCATTTCAGATAACATCTTACGGTTGACTTGGATATCAGCCAACTTCAAACCATGCATCAATTTGGAATAGCTGATGTCATGCATGCGAGCTGCCGCATTGACACGTGCGATCCATAATTTGCGCATTTCGCGCTTTAGTTGACGACGATCTCTGTAAGCGTATTTGAGGGAGTGCATGACTTGTTCATGCGCTGTCTTGTAAATCGTGTGCTTACTTCCAAAGTAACCCTTTGCAAGTTTTAAGATGGCCTTACGACGTGCACGTGTCGCGACCGAATTTTTTACTCTTGGCATTTCAATTCTCCTACTTCTGTAACATCAACTTGATACGTTTGTAATCCGTACCGTGAACCAATGTTGATTTGCGTAATTTTCTTTTTTGTTTATGCGATTTGTTGGCCGCAAAGTGGGATACGTACGCATGTGAGCGTTTCAGTTTACCACTACCCGTTACTTTGACACGTTTTGCCAAAGCCTTTTTTGTCTTCATTTTTGGCATGATGCTCTCCTCTTACTTAGTCTTCTTTGGATTGAGAACCAAACTTAGGGTTCTACCTTCCATAATGGCAGGTTTGTCAACTGCCGCAAGGTCGGACACTTCTTGAATGAAATCGTTCATGATCTTCTGACCAACTTCGATTCTTGTCATCATACGACCTCTAAAACGCATGTCGAGTTTAACCTTCATTCCTTCTTCCAACCATTCACGTGCATGTTTCAACTTGGTGTCGAAGTCATGTTTGTCAATGACGGGTGAGAGGCGAAGCGGCTTAACTTCCGTCACATGTTGGTTCTTCTTCGCTTCTTTTGTCTTCTTCTGCAGTTCAAAACGGTACTTTCCGTAATCAAGAATCTTGCAGACAGGCGGGTTTCCTTGAGGAGCCACACAGAAGAGATCCATTTCATACTCATAGGCGATTTCCAAGGCTTCACGGCGCATTTTTACGCCCAGTTGTTCACCATTGGGACCAATGACAAGCACTTCTTTGAAACGGATGTTTTCATTTACGAGTTCGTCTGACTTATTGGGTTTCTTATTAGTTATAAATATACCTCCTTACAATATAAAAGCGGGCACAAAGGTCCCGCTAAATGTACTTGGTTCATAGAAAATAACCATTTGTAGCACGATACCCATGACTTAAGCCATCGGGTGAGAAGCAGGAACTTCTTCTTTCCACGTTTATTGCTTGTTTAATATAGCATAGTTATCCAGGTGTGTCAAACGCAGTGCGGTGACATTCATCGATGAACGCAGTGCGGTGACATTCATCGATGAATTGCTCTATCAACTCGCTTATTTAATCATGATTGATGCAGGATGTCAAATACTTCTAATCAAAATAAATAGACTGTAAAAGTTGTTTCTCAATTGCGAGGACATCTGGAAAAATCAGTTTTATTCCTTTTCTATGTAGAACAAGTACTTTCTTTGCTTTTGAGATAAGTTCACGTTCTGTAACTCCATTCAAACGAACAGCTTGCAGTGAAAGTGGACCCAAATACTCATTCTCGACAAACTTCGGTAATATAGGACACATGTTCTGAATTAAAAATGCTTTCCAATGTCCATGTTTCCCTCAATATAGATAAGGCTCTAGCTTGTGATGGCTAGAGCCTAAAAATTAGAACTCGATCTCTTTTGAGTCGCATATCGAGAAGCGACAGACATTTGAACCTGGCCATTTCTGAGTCGCATATCAGGGAGCGACAAACATTTGAATACTTGTACTAATATAATACTTTAGATGAACATTTCAGTCAATTATTTTAGAATCTATCTATTTTCAACATCATCAAAACCCATCATAGGATCCACGCCTGACAAAGCGACAATCGCATAAAGCATTGCCATCAGAAAACAGAGAATAGTTCTTAGAATGCGATTATCAACGATCTTGGATTCATCGTAGAGTTTTTGGTAGTACTTGACGGAATTAATCAATGCATAAATCACAACACCCATCACAAAGAAAATAAACGAAATCAAAAATACTTGGCCAATTGTCTCCCAGTTCATTTAATCAACCATCATAAGGCTCTGTGATACCCATTAAGTTCACAAGCGCAAATGTTATCGACCGGAAACCCGATTTGATTGCACGTAAAACCGGGTTCTTGGTCGATTTGTATGTAACGTGATAAAGCTTATGATACAAACGAGAAGCGTTGTATAGGATGCCGATCAAAACCAAAACCAGAACGATGAGAAGCAGTGTCTTAATGATTTCCATAAATCCC
>JBLJAX010000078.1:0-2527 GCA_047637795.1 Erysipelotrichaceae bacterium
ATGTAAAATGGCATTTTCGACCAATGGTTGGAGTGAGAGTTTGATGACCTTGTGATGCATAACATCCTCATCGATATCAAAATCAAACTTAAAGGCATTGCGATAACGAATCTGTTGAATAACCAAGTAATTGCGCACATGTTCGATTTCATCCTTGAGTTCCACCAAGTTCATATCACTGGAAATGCTCATGCGGAAGAATTTGGATAAAGCGATGATGGCGTGTTCAACATCCTTATTTCGGTTGTTTTCGCTTAAGGCGACGATGGAATCGAGGGTGTTATAAAGGAAATGGGGATTGATTTGGTTCTGTAACGCTAAGAAATGCGTCTTACGCTTTTCGTTCTGTTCATTCAAAACCTTCTGCATCAAATCTTTGATTCGATCACTCATCGTATTGAAGGCATCGGCTAAGAGGATGACTTCTTTCTGCCCATCCACTTGAACCCGGGCATCCAAGTCCCCTTGTTCGATTTTGGTGATGTGTTTCTTTAAGATGTTCATGGGGTTGGTGATGCGGCGTGAAAACATATAAGAGAAGAAAGCCACAATGACCAAAGTTCCAATGAAGATGAAAAACATGCGAAGTTGAATCTCGGTCTTGGTCAAAATGATTTCATTCACATTGATGAAACTGGCGATCTTCCACCGCGTATCACGGATGGTGTTGACGTTGACATACATGTTCAAACCTTGCCAAAGCGTGAGTTTCCCACCTAAGAGAATCTCCTGAGCAATCAGCGCACTATCACATTGACCGATTTGACAGTCGGGGTTGGAGGAATAGATGAGGCCATTGTTTTGATCGGTGATGATGATGTGTCCTTGGTCACCCAAATTGGTTTGGGCGGCTAAGGATTTGAATTGGCTGGTGCTCAAATCAATCATCAAAACACCCATTTGATTGGTATTGCCAATATTGTATTGAACTTGTTTGGAGATGGTCACCACTTCCTCATTGCCATTGAGAATCAGGTTTTCCGTATGAAGGCTGCTGAAATGATGGATATCCGGCATGTTTATAGCTTGCTTGAACCAATCGATGTCCTGTATGTGAGGATTGATGGTCAACGGCGTACTGGCTGCGATGACCATCCCTTTGTCATCCAATAAAGCGATGTGTTTGATGTTGCGTTCAAGATTCGTTGTCGCAAGCAAGAGTTCACTGAGTTTATCGATTTCATCTGTTTTTGTCAAATCCACAATGTACTTCTGCATTGTATTGGAGATATCGATCACAGAGGAAAGATAGTTCTCATAGTTCATGATGACTTGTTTGTTGATTTCCTTGGAGGTTGTCTCAATCAAACGATCCGTCCGTGAAAAGACCAACTGATTGGTCACACCGGTGGACAATAAAAGCATGATGGCCACGATGGAGATGGAGATGACGAAGAACGATTGACCAATCGAAAGATCACTCAGTTTTTTGATCATTGCGATACTCCTTAGGCGAGACACCCGTATACTTCTTGAAGCTGTAGCTGAAATAGTAAACATCGTTGTAGCCGACGCTTTGTGCGATTTCGTAGATCTTCTGCGGTGAGAAACGTAGGAGTTCTTGGGCTTTTTCAATCCGTATCTTCACGAGATATTTATTGAAGCTCGTATCCAGCATCTTTTTAAATAAGGTGGATAGATACGAGATACTGATACCGAGTGCATCACAGACCACATCCATGCTTAAGAGTGGATCCGTATAATTGTTGTCAAGATAATGGATCGCTTCTTCCAAGACTTGGGACGCCGATGTCTGTGACTTGTAAAGATTCATCTCACGCATCTTGAGTACCAACTGTTTGAGATAATCAAACATCTCGGCCATACGACTAAAAGAAGAGAGTTTATCAAAGAGATCGGTCTCAACCAAATCACTGAGTTCAATGTGGAGATTGTTTGCGAATTCAATGAAGATATGTGCAAGGTTGACCAAGTAATATTGTTTATTTAAGAGATAATCTTCTGAGATGTCGTTGTTTTTGATGAGGTTGCTGAAGAGTTGGTCGATTTCATCCTTAGAACCAAATTTGATGACATAACGGATATCATCAATTTCTTCCTTGCTCAAAATGAGATCTTTCTTTTTACGGGTTGCGATGTCGCGATAATAGATGATCGATCCCATATTTAGATAATTACTATAGGATAGAGACTTCTTGGCTTGAAGCAAGGCATTGGAGAACTGTTTGAAATCATCAAAAGTCTCAGAGACACCAATCAAAACTTTGATTTCTGAGAATTGTTTCTTCGTGAGAATCAAGTCATAGAGCTTGGACTCGATCCCCTTCACATCCTCATGTTGTTGGTGGATGATGAAGATCAAACCAAAACCACTGTTCATGGAATACACTTTGGTATCGACGAATTTCTTCTTTAATAAGTTGATTAAGAAGATGCGGAGATATTCGATTTCGAGGAAATCAGAATCCGCGTCGATTTCAATCAAACCAACGGTAAAATAACCCTTCATTAAGTCAATCCCAAAAATCTTGAAGCGTTCAAGATCCAAGTCATTGATGTTGGAATA
>JBLJAX010000079.1:0-5787 GCA_047637795.1 Erysipelotrichaceae bacterium
GACGAAGGACTTGGGGGTGTGACATGTTTGCACGTTTGATCAAGTTTGAGTTTAAGAATCTACTTCGGGATCGCATGACGGCGATGTTGTTGGCGTACCCATTGATGGTTGGCTTCTTGGGTAAGTATCTCTTTGAAAATGATACTTTTGATGAGAATGGCATTCGCATTATGATTGTGGCCTTAAGTATTGTTTCAGGTGTCATCTTCGGATCGATGTCTGGGTTCTCGATTTTAGATGATCGTGATGATCATGTCTTTGTATCCATTCGTATCTCACCTTTGGATATCCGTATCTATGTTTGGTTCAAAGTTATCTTTGTTTATATCATGAGTGTATTTTCGAATCTCTTGATCTATTGGATTGTAGGAGGTTTTGGCATCGATCTTTGGTTGTATGTGATCATCTCGATGTTGCTGGCCATGCAGGTTCCAATCCACGCCTTTATCGTCAATGCTTTGGCAACCAATAAGGTTGAAGGCTTTATGGCGATGAAGGGATCTGGATTCCTGATGATCTTTCCAATCGGCGCTTTGTTTTTCTTGGATTGGAAGGAATGGTTGTTCGCATTGGCACCTGCATTCTGGGGTGCTAAAGCAGTTCAATATGAATTATTGAAGCCTGCGATCGATTTGGGTTTAGTTGAAATGAATCTCAGCACATTTGTGTATTTGGGTATTGGTTTTTTCTATAACATCGTCCTAATTGCGGTGTTGTATAAAGTCTTTGAAAAGAAAGCACTTTAAAAGGAGGATCGTATGAACTGGTTGGCTATTTTCTTCTTTGTTGTGGCAGTTGTTTATCTCGTGGCTTACTTTGTTGAGATGCCGATTTTCTATGAAGGGAATCCAAAGACACGCTTCTTCATTGAGAAGCTGGGAAAGAAAGGGTATAAACTGCTCTTACTTGTATTCGCGGGAATCTTTCTGGTATTGGCATTCATCTTTAAGTAGGATTAAGAACCATGCACGTCATGGTTTTTAATTGTTTCTTGTGAAGTTTTTGATAATGCAGGACTTAATTGTTTTATATGTCTTGACATTGATTGTTATTCCCATATAATCTTTTCAGGTAAGGACGGTTATGGATGTCTGAAAGAATCGTAAAACTAAAACTTAATTTAATTGATTGTTTAGATAATGACGCAATAAATACGCAAACGATGTTCGGTACGATCACTGAGAATCCAAAGCGCATCACTTATACTGAGGAAGATAACAATACTGAGGTGGAGCTGCTTGTTTTAGAAAACGAGTTGCACCTGAAACGTCAGTATGATGGAACGACCAAGATTAGTTTTTATTTGGGTAAAGTAGGTCAGTTTGAAATTAAAGATGAACAAGGAAGTTTTAGCGGGTCCGTTAAGACTTTGAAGATATTACACCAGAACGATCTCATCTATGTACATTATCGTTTGTACGCAAACGATGATTTAATTACTGAGCAGAAGTTGGAATTAAGCATTCAGGAGGCCAAAGCATGAATCAAATCGAACATGGACTCAAAACCAATCTTATTCAGGCTGTGAAGCTTGCTTTTGATGTTGAACTTACATTGGAAGATGTGGTGATTGAAGTACCGAAGTTGAAGGAACATGGGGATTATTCGACCAATGTGGCGATGCGTCTTACTAAACAACTTCGTAGTAATCCACGCATGATTGCACAATCGATCATGGATAAAGTCGATGTTTCCTCCATTGAGAAGATGGAGATTGCAGGTGCTGGCTTCATCAACTTCTTTATGAAGAAAGAATTGTTGACTCAGGTTATTTCAAGCGTCCTAGATCAAGATGATGCTTATGGTTTAAGTTCAGAAAAGAACGGTATCAAGATCAATGTGGAATATGTTTCCGCGAATCCTACGGGTGATTTACATCCAGGACATGCACGTGGAGCTGCCATCGGCGATTCCTTGACACGGATCATGAAGGCTGCGGGTTATGATGTGACACGTGAGTACTACTTGAATGACGCGGGCAATCAGATCAACAACATGGCAAAGTCCCTGCAAGCTCGATATTTGCAGCACTGTGGACTTGATATTGCGGTTCCTGAAGATGGTTACCATGGTAAGGATCTCATTGAAATTGCGGATGACTTATATCAAGAAGTAAAAGATGAATATAAAGATTTACCTTTAGAAGAAACATTACCCCTTTTTAGAAAATATGGTTTAGAAAAAGAAACCGATAAACTACGTGATGACCTAAAGCTGTTTAGAGTTGAGTTCGATGTTTGGACCAGTGAACAATCCTTATACGATCGTGGTTTGGTTCAGAAGACCCTTGATACCTTGATCAAGAATGGACACACCTTTGAATCCGAAGGCGCGCTCTGGTTGCGGACAACGGATTATGGGGATGATAAGGATCGTGTTCTGATCAAGTCCGATGGTTCGTATACCTACATCCTTCCTGACATTGCGTATCACTTAAATAAAAAAGAACGTGGCTTTGATAAACTCATCAACTTGTTGGGAGCGGACCATCATGGTTATATCCCTCGTCTTCAAGCAGCATTCATGAGCTTAGGTTATGAACGTGAAGATTTGAATGTCGATATCATACAAATGGCGCGAATGATCAAAGATGGGGTTGAATTCAAGATGAGTAAGCGTACCGGTAAAGCGGTCGCACTGAAGGATTTGATTGATGAGGCTGGCGTGGATGCCGTTCGTTATTACTTCGTTTCCAAGGCTGGGGATACCCATATGGACTTGGATTTGGATATGGCTACTTCACAAAGCAATGATAATCCTGTATATTATGCTCAATATGCGCATGCAAGGATGTGTTCAATCTTGCGTCAAGCAGAAGTGAGCGCATGTTCATCATACGATTTATTGGTTCATGACAAAGAAATGGATTTGTTGAAACAGTTAGCGGATTACCCACAAATGATTCAAGATGCGGCCAAAATACGCCAGCCTCACATCGTTTGTTTGTATATTCATAAGTTAGCGGCAAGTTTCCATTCTTTCTATAACGAATGTACAGTATTACATGCGGAAGGTGATTTACGAGCACAGCGTTTGGCTTTGGTCAAAGCGGTTCAAATCACACTGCGCAATGCGTTGACGTTAATCGGGGTCAGTGCTTTAGAGAAAATGTAGGGGAGGACTTATGACGAGTCGATCGATGTTGGATGTAGCGTTTGAAACGCTGAGTTTACAAAAGAATGAAATGGCTTTCTTGGATTTATGGAATCAAGTGGTTTCGTCTTTAGGGTTTAATCAAACCCAAGCTGAAAACAAAATTGCTCAGTTTTATTCTGCAATGATGTTGGATGTGCGCTTTGCGCCTTTAGCAGATAATATGTGGGATCTACGTTCACGTCGGACTTACAATGAAACGCATGTGGACACAAGCTCGATCCTAGTTGAAGATGAATATGTGAGTGATGATGAGATCGATGACTATCTGAATGCGGAAGATGAAGATGTCAAGACGCAAGAAGAAGAGGAAGAGTAGATTTTCATTGAATTCATAAAGGCACTTTGATAGAATATTAAAGGGCAGATGTCTCCACAAAATTGGAGACATTTTTATTTTTTTAACGGAAGGAGATGAAAACGTGGCTAAATATATCTTTGTGACCGGAGGGGTCGTCAGTGGCATTGGCAAGGGCATTGTGGCAACTTCATTAGGTCGTTTACTAAAAAATAGAGGTTTAAAGGTCTTCTTACAGAAATTTGACCCGTATATCAACGTTGACCCAGGTACGATGTCTCCTTATCAACATGGTGAGGTTTTCGTAACAAAAGATGGGGCTGAAACGGATTTAGACTTAGGTCACTATGAACGTTTCATCGATGAAGAATTGACACAGACGGCCAATATCACTTCAGGTCGTCTTTATATGAGTGTATTAACAAAAGAGCGTCGTGGGGATTATCTCGGAGCGACGGTTCAGGTCATCCCGCATATCACGGATGAAATCAAAGCGAAAATCTATGCGGCGGGTGAAGAATCCAAAGCCGATGTGGTCATCACGGAAATTGGTGGTACGGTTGGGGACATTGAATCTTTACCGTTCTTAGAAGCCGCACGACAAGTGCACTCGGAACATGATCGGGATGGGGTTGTCTTCATCCATACGGTTTTAGTGCCTCGTGTTCCTGGAAGTGGTGAATTGAAGACCAAACCAACCCAACACAGTTATAAGGAATTGATGTCCTTAGGGATCAAACCGAATATCATCGTCACACGTTGTGATGAACGTATCTCTGCGGATATTCGCAAGAAGATCTCAATGTTCTGTGATGTGCGTGAAAATGCCATCATTGAGTCCGTGAATGTGAATAACATCTATGAAATTCCTTTGAGTTTCCAGAAACAAGGTTTAGATGATTATGTCTTGCATAAATTGAACATTCAGGCCCCTGTTGTGGATATGACAGAGTGGCAAGCGATGATCGATCGTGCCAACAACTTACAACACCGTGTTAAGATTGCGATCGTGGGTAAGTATGTTCAACTCCATGATGCGTATCTATCCGTCAGTGAGTCTTTGAAACATGCAGGCTATGCGGCCAACAGTGATATCGATATCCGTTGGGTCAACTCTGAATATCTCTGTGAAGATAATCTATTGGAAGAGTTGGGTGAAGTCGATGGTATCTTGGTTCCGGGTGGTTTTGGGGGCCGTGGTATTGAAGGTAAGATCATGGCTGCACGTTATGCACGTGAAAATAAGATTCCATACTTTGGTATTTGCTTAGGCATGCAGATTGCAGTCATTGAGTTTGCGCGTAATGTCTGTGGTTTGGAAGGTGCTAACTCTGTTGAATGGGAAGAAACAACGAAACACCCTGTCATTCACTTGATGCCGGATCAAAGTGGTGTCGTGAATATGGGTGGAACCTTACGTTTAGGAAATTGGCCATGTAAGTTGATCGATGGGACGAAGACCAAAGAGGTTTATAAGGCAGATTCTGTCTTGGAGCGTCATCGTCATCGTTATGAAGTCAATAATAAGTATCGTCAAACCATGGAAGAACATGGGGCAATCTTCAGTGGATTATCGCCCGATGATTATTTGGTTGAAATCACTGAGTTGAAGGATCATCCTTGGTTTGTGGGTTGTCAATTCCATCCGGAATTCAAGTCCCGTCCAAATCGTGCGCATCCATTATTTGCAGGCTTTGTCCAAGCAGCGGTTGATAATAAACAAAAATAACAGGCCTTGGGCCTGTTTTTGCTTGCAGTGACGGATGTTTGTGAGTATGCTAAAATAGCTATGGAGAATAAACTATGGAAGAAGTCATCAAAATAGAAGGTGGTCGGAAATTAAAGGGAAGTGTGCGCATCAGTGGTTCAAAGAATGCGACCGTTGCCTTGATTCCTGCCAGTATTCTAGCAACTAAAGGTAAAGTCAATATTTTCGGTGTTCCGAACATTTCGGATGTGGGACATTTGAGTCAACTCTTAAGAAGTTTGAATGTGGATGTCATCCAACATGACAATGAACATTTGGAGATTGATCCAAGTGCCATGGTCAATATCGCTTTGGATCATCCAGCCGTTACGAAGTTACGTGCTTCCTATTATTTCATGGGCGCACTTTTAGGTCGTTATAAGCAAGTGAATATGAAAATGCCTGGGGGCTGTTACTTGGGTCCTAGACCGATTGATCTACATCTCAAGGGCTTTGAAGCCTTGGGTGCTCAGATTGAGTATTCACAAGGTAGCTATAAGATTTTTGCGAAGGAATTGATTGGGGCGAAGATTTATTTGGATATTCCCTCTGTTGGGGCAACCATAAACATCATGATGGCGGCTGTTTT
>JBLJAX010000080.1:0-7759 GCA_047637795.1 Erysipelotrichaceae bacterium
ATAAAATTGAAAGTAAACTAAAGAAAACCACTGGCATTATTACGGTGCGTTCGGATTATGTCAAGGGGACTGTTCGGATTACTTATGATCGAAATTTAATATCGATTAAAAGCATCAAACAGATTTTGCGGAAGTTGGATTATGCTGTCATTGAAGACGAACATAAAGCAAAAGAAGAGAAATCTTATATTCTTGATAAGATCATCGACATCGCTTTGATTGGTTTAAGTCTAAACTTCATTTACCATTTCGTAACACGCGTCGGTTTGGTTGATGTCTTCAATCAATTTCCACAGGTCCAATCAAACATGGGTTATGGACTTCTCTTTATTGTTGGGATTCTTACTTCACTGCATTGTGTTGCGATGTGTGGCGGAATCAATTTGAGTGCAAGTTTATCAGTGGAAAGAGAACCCAATAAACAAGTGGATTGGACAGTGATAAAGCCCAGCTTATTCTACAATGCAGGGCGAGTGGTCTCTTACACGGTTCTTGGAGGCATCATTGGTGGACTCGGACAAGTTGTATCTTTTTCGGGCTCCGCTAAGGGGATTGTCGCAATTCTAGCGGGTTTCTTCATGATGATCATGGGCATCAATCTCTTGAATCTCTTTCCATGGTTAAAAGCCTACACACCAAGAATGCCACGTTTTGTCTCGAACTTCATAGGACAAGCAAAACATAAGCATACAGGTCGATTTTATACAGGTCTTCTCAATGGATTGATGCCATGTGGACCTCTTCAAGCGATGCAATTGTACGCATTATCAACTGGAGATCCAATCAAAGGGGCACTATCCATGTTCTTCTTTAGTTTAGGAACGGTACCACTTATGTTTGGACTTGGTGCGATCAGCTCTTTCTTAAGTCGAAAGTTTACCGAAAAAATGCTGCAAGTTAGCGCAATCATGGTTATCATTCTAGGCTTCTTTATGTTTCAAACAGGTTTGGGTGTTTCAGGTTTCGCCCTTCCTTCGTTTTTACCGGGCTCAAACGGATCGTCCAATATCGCAACAATTGATGAGGGAATTCAAATGGTAAATTCCGATATCACAGCAGGAAGTTATGAATCGATAACAGTTGAGGCAGGGAAACCCGTAAAATGGACGATTCATGTGGATAAGGGTGAGCTCAATGGATGTAACAACCGGATCATCATACCAAAGCTTGGATTAGAAATCAGTTTAAGAGAAGGTGATAATATTATTGAATTCGAACCTGAAGAAACAGGTACACTCTCATTCACGTGTTGGATGGGAATGATACGTAGCAAAATCTATATCATTTAGAGAGGTAAAAAATGAAATCAACAATGATCAATGTATCTGGCATGTCTTGCCAACACTGTGTTCAATCGATCGAAAGAGGGTTAAAAGAGCACAAGGGTATTTTGGAAGTAGATGTGATTCTACAAGCCAAAACAGTAAAGGTTACTTATGATGAGCAACTCGTCAAAAATGTCGACTTGGAGAACTGGATAGAAGAGATCGGTTATAAAGTTATCTAAGCCAACGCAGGGATGTGAAAAGAGAATCGAAATAAGAAGCCTCGATCGGGCTTTTATTTATTCGGATGTTGAATTCAGAACAAATCGGGTGAATAATGAGCATAGAAAGATTTGTAAACTAGGAGCACATCATGCAAAGAGAGATTACCAAAGCAGTCGACTTATTAGACGCGAATGGGAATGTATTAGAACCGGGTTATGCAAAGAAGGCATACTTTAAGTACGACCGAAATGCGATCAAAGCAAAAGGGATACGCATCAAAGAATGGGACTATTATTGTGTCTTAAATAATCATTTTGGTTTGGCTTTGACGATTGCGGATAATGCCTACATGGGCTTGGATTCTATCACACTCTTTGACTTTGATGATCGTAAAGAGATAAGCAAGAGTTTCATGCAGTGGTTGACCTTTGGAAAGAAGAATTTTCCATCACATGCTAATGAAGGGGAAGTTAAAGTCGATGCGAAAACACATCACATCCATTTCACCATGGATAAAGGTGATCGAATTTTAACGTTTGATATCCCAAATTTTAAAGGTAATCAGTCTTTGGTTGGAAAGATTCGATTGAGTAATGTACCTGAAGAAAGCATGGTCATTGCGACACCGTTTGATAAGCCAGCTCACTTTTATTACAACCAGAAAATCAACTGCATGCGTGCTTCTGGTGAAATGAAATTAGGAGATCAAATCTTTACATTCGAGCCTCAAACATCTTTTGGCGTCTTAGATTGGGGGCGTGGTGTTTGGACCTATGACAATACCTGGTATTGGGGCAGTGCCTCAGGTTTGGTCAATGGCAAGACCTTTGGCTTCAATATCGGTTATGGCTTTGGAAACACTCAAGCCGCAACAGAGAATATGTTGTTCTTTGATGGCAAAGCGCATAAGTTAAGTAAAGTAACGTTCAATATACCCATAAAAGAGGGTAAGGATGATTTCCTTAGTCCTTGGACATTCACCAGTGATGATGGTCGCTTTGAATTGAATTTCGAGCCGATCTTAGATCGTGCATCGCGGACAAAAGTTTTGGTTCTGGAATCCGACCAACACCAAGTCTTTGGTCACTTCTCTGGAACAGTTATTCTAGACGATGGCACAAAGCTTACGATTAACAAACTGATTGGGTTTGCAGAAAAAGTTAAGAATCGTTGGTGAGTGGATGTTCGCAAGCCTGGTCAAGATAATGATCAGGCTTTCCATTATGCTTGAATTGGGAGGTGAACATGGAAGATCTTTCTAATCAAGAGCTTTACCAAGAGACCATCAAGGTCATCGAACCTTTCTTCAATGAACAACTTAAACGTCAAACCGCTAAGGTTGTTCAATCCATTGAACTGGGGCGAGCCAGCGACAAGCTCGATCACATCGTCAAAGCCATTCTTAATAAAGAAGTTATGAACCTCTATTTAGCAAACGATAAGCGTATTTTTGGAACTGTTGATTGGAAGAATCAAAGTGTTAAGTTGAATCAAGGCGTTGATACGGATATTTTAGAAGAGCTTGCGGAACAGGCGCTTCAAGGAAAAGCCAAGGTTTACAGTGTTCCAAAAGATTGGTTAAACGCAACGAATGGTATCTTAGTCGAATACTTCTAAGGACAAGCGTCTACACTAACGTAGACGCTTTTTGATTGATTGTGTAAAATGTGAATTTTGTATTGCTTAAGACAACTTAAAGCTATAGAATAAGTCCTATGAATAGAGGATACACGAAGTGATGAATAACCGACCCATTTACATACTCTTAACCAATACCCGTAGCCTTTTCTCAACGGCCATCGGTCTCTATACCAAACAAGCCTTCAATCATGTTTCGATCGCTATTCACGATGATTTTGAACAGATCTATAGCTTTGGACGTAAGAATCCAAGCAATCCTGTCATTGGTGGTTTCGTGAATGAAGTGGAAACACAGATTTTTGAATATTTTTCTGGTACCAGCTGTATCGTTTTGAAACGTTATGTCAGTGAAAATGAATTTCAACGCATCACCGATGTCATTCGACGCTTTGATATGGAACGCATGAGTTATGGGTATAATTTGATTGGTTTTGCGGGTTTCATGGTCAATTATCCCATTAAACGTTCACGATCTTATTTCTGTTCACAGTTTGTCAGCGAAGTCATTAAAGCTGGAGGCATTGAATGGATCACCAAACCCTCTGAGTTGGTCAAACCTTCCGATTTCTTCTTGTTTGAAGGAATTCAAGAAGTTTATCGCGGGAATCTGATTCAGTTCCTTGCGGAACCTAAACGTTATCTAACATCCAATTAGGATGTTTTTTTATATAAAGGCGCTTAGAGTAAATAAACTCAAAGCGAGATGATAGAGGACCAAATAGCCTATATTAATCCAAGCTGCTTTGGTTCTGGAAAAGTACTTCTGTGATAAGAGGGTATCTGAAATAAGGAATGAGAGCGCACCAAGCCAAAGAATGAAGTGATGCAAATCGAGGTTAAGGATAAGCGATGAAGAGGCAAGCCCAAACATCATGAGAATCACAAAGGCATAGAAGGTGACCATTTTGGTGTAAGCGCCAAACAGAAGATGTTTGGATAACAACTTGAATAAGATGAACCATGCACACAGTACAAGCAAGAGGGTCCAAACAAACCAAGAACCCTCGAAGAATAATACACTTAATGTCATGTGCGTCATTGAGAAGAAAAAGATACCGACTGTCATCGCAGCTTTGAATCGATGTTTCAAACCTAAACTTAGATCACCCAATAACGCAAAAATCAATGCCCATAAAAGACTCATCTCAATGGTTTCAATGAAATGACTGAGGTAAGCAACAAGTAGGATAAGTAAGGGATGGATACAGGTTAAAACCTTAATCCAAAAACGTTTGGATGAAACCGTATTATCGGGTGTTTGGATAAGCATCCAGAGACTGAGGATGTATGTGATGCTGAACAAGTAAAGCATGGTTAAGTCTATTATAAGTAAAATATGGATTGAAACGCGAGAAATCATTGAGCAGACAGTGTAAACTAGTATCAATGAGGAATAAATATGATCAAAGAGACAATCAATAAGCATTACGACGAAGCCAAAGCACTTCGTCAAGCCATTCACCAAGAACCGGAAATCGCGTTTGAAGAAGTAAAGACCAATCAAAAAATTCGAGCTTTCTTAGACAAGCACCAGATTCCTTATGTCTCTGGCATTGCCAAAACAGGCATCTTGGCAACGATTGAAGGAAGCCTACCTGGTAAAACCATATTATTAAGAGCAGATATGGATGCCCTTCCTATGGATGAGAACCCCAACAATCCCTATGCCTCCCAAATACCCGGTCGCATGCATGCCTGTGGACATGATGGCCATACGGCTGGTTTATGTCTAGCAGGGGCTACACTGAATCAAATGAAACATGAACTCAAAGGAACGGTAAAGCTTCTGTTCCAACCTGCTGAAGAAGCGATTGGGGGTGCAGAACCCATGATCAAAGCAGGTGTGCTTGAGGGTGTGGATATGGCCTTTGGTGCACATCTTTGGGGCTCAAGTCCAAGTGGGAAGGTTTATCTTAAGAAAGGGCCGATGATGGCTTCCCCAGATAATTTCATCATCAAAGTCAAAGGTGTGGGTGGGCATGGATCAAAACCCCAAGTGGCGACTGATCCCATCTTGATGGCTTCTCAAATCGTCATCGCCTTACAGACCATCGTTTCACGACAAATCAGTCCGCTTGAAGCTGTGGTCATCTCAGTGGGTAAGATGCATGGGGGAACAGCCCCCAATATCATTCCAGAAGAAGTGGTGTTGGAAGGGACGATTCGTACTTTAAATAACGAGATTCGAGCTGAAGTGCCTAAGAAAATGGAAACCTTGGCGAAAGGGATTGCGGAAAGCTATGGAGGACATGTGGAATTCACCTACCTGCCAGCGTATCCGGTTTTGGTGAACAATCCAGAAGTCACCAATATCGCATATCGTGCTGCCAGTGAGTTCCTTAATGAAGATCAAATTACGTTCCTTGAACAACCTGATATGGGAGGTGAGGATTTTGCTTACATCGCTCAAGCGGTCCCAAGCACCTTCATGTATGTAGGAATCATGGAAGATAAGCCGATCTCCCATCATCATCCTGACTTCCATTTCGATGATAAGCATCTCAAAGTACTGTCCGAACTCTTGGTCCAATGTGTGCTTGAAGCGAATCAATAGAATTAACAGAATCTTAACAATTCTCATGAAATGTTAAGATTTTTTTATTTTATAATAATGAGCGGACTAGAGGGTAAAACAATGATTCTGACAAGTGCTACGTTTATGGACATCAGTTGGCAAACGATTCTTGGTGGTTTAGGTTTGTTTCTATTTGGCATCAAATTCATGGGGGATGGCTTGAAGTCATTAGCCGGTGAGAAACTGCGTGATATCATCGATCGGTATACCTCCAAAGCGTGGATGGGCTTATTGATAGGGATTTTTGTGACGGTCATCATTCAATCTTCTTCAGCGACGACTGCCATTACGATTGGTTTTGTCAGAGCGGGTTTGATGCGATTGGACCAAACCGTTGGCATCATTTTTGGGGCAAATATTGGGACGACCATCACAGCTTTTTTAGTTGGGATGAAAGTTGAAAAATTCTCGCTGTATTTTGTGTTCATTGGAACCATGTTGCTTTTGTTCTCAAAACGTAAGAAACATGCGTATGCCGGTGAGATCGTTCTAGGCTTTGGGATGTTGTTTTATGGTTTGATGATCATGGGGGATGCCTTGAAGGTCTTGAAAGATATTCCAGCTTTCCACGACTTGGCCATTCAAATGTCGACACATCCGTGGTGGGCTGTTACAGGTGGTATCTTGATGACAGGCATCATCCAATCTTCCAGTGCGATGATTGGGATCATTCAAAAGATCTATGAAGCGGGTGGGATGCCATTTGAAGCGGCACTACCCTTTGTTTTCGGTTCGAATATTGGGACAACCGTTACAGCCGCATTAGCCGCTATGGGGGGTTCACTGGCCTCACGTCGTGCTGCAGGAATCCATACCTTGTTTAATGTCTTGATGACGATTGTGGCGATGTTTCTATTGCCTGTTTATATCACTGTCATCTACCGATTGACCGATATCTTGCAATTGGAATCCATGATGCAGATTGCAGTTGCACACATCATCTTCAATGCGGTTGGGACGATACTCTTCTTCCCGTTCATCAAACAAATGGTCTGGATTGTAAAGAAAACGATTCGTGGGGATGAGAAAGAACGGATTGGCATCAACACCGAAGACTTCGATCCAGGTTTAGCGCATGATTTACCAACGGCTGCCTTGGAAGTCACGAAGCGTGCGAGCTTGAAGATGGGTGAGATGGCCGTTGAAATCCTTGAGACAAGTAAAGCCTTTTTGAACAAGGAAAGTAAAATCAATCAAGATTCGATAGAGCAAGTTGAAGAACTCATCAATAACTTTGATACGAAGATTACAGATTATCTCTTATTGATCTCTAAAGAAAAATTAGCAGAAGATGATATTGAAACAAGTTCCACGAATCTTCAGATTGTTAAGAACTTAGAACGCATCGGTGATTTAGCATCCAATTTGGGTGAATTCTTTGATATGGTCTACGATGGTCGTGAGAACTTCTCACAAGCTGCAATCGTAGAATTGAACAATATGTTTGACTTGGTTATCCATATGTTGAACCGTTCATTGCGCATCTATGAACACGATGATTTCTCACTCTTGCAATCGGTCAAGGAAGATGAAGTCTATCTCGATTTACTAGAAAACAAAGCGCGTACAAATCATTTCGAACGTATGCGTTCGGATGAGTGCATGAGCACGATTGCAGGTAGCGTTTATGTGGATATCTTAGGGACCTTGGAACGCATCGGTGATCATGCAGAGAACATTGCTCGTTCCGTATTTGATGTGCATACTCAACATGAACAACGTATATTTAGTGAAGCACAGGAATAAACTTTGTTTTCTTTTGTGTTGCTTTGTTTGTGTGAATCTCAAACTATTTCACAAAGATTCTTAATTGTTTTGACTGTGCTACACATCACAGACATTTCTGGCCCTAATTTAGGGCATTTTTATTGAAAACGTTCTTGTCAATTTTAATGAATCGTATATACTTAGAGTGATTGTTAGCCTAGGGCAACAATGGAGGTTTCATGAAATTTCACGACTCAGCAGAGATGTATCTCGAAACAATCTATCTCTTGGAGAAAACACAAGGGCATGCCCATGTGGCTGAGATTTCGAAAGCTTTGAACATCTC
>JBLJAX010000081.1:0-8081 GCA_047637795.1 Erysipelotrichaceae bacterium
GAATATCCGTATGTCATCGATGAAACATTGACACTCTATGCCAATATCCAACAAACCTCTTTTGTCCCGTCCGGTAATTCCGTTTTGTTTGAAGAAGATCGACCCGATCCCTTCAATCACGAACAAAGCTTAGTCATCACTGAGGAGCATTCATGTGTCTTAATGGCTGGCTGCGCCCACAATGGCATTGTGAACATCGTCGAGCAGGTCCAAGCCCGATTAAAAAAGCCCATCACCCATGTCTTTGGAGGTTTTCACCTCTACAATCTAACCATGGATACGATTGAAGACCCAAAGATCATTCATCAAATCGCCAAACGTTTGATTGCCACAGGTGCGATCTATCACACTGGACATTGCACGGGGATGCGACCGTATCAAATCATGAAAGAAAGCATGCAGAATCAAGTTGATTATTTTGAAGTTGGATCCGTAATCAACATTTAAAAACCCATCTTAAGATGGGTCAGCGCATTAAATCAGGGCGTTCAACAGGAAGTTTGAACTCAATGGACTTGAACTTGAATTTACTAAGAAACAAAGGATCCACAAACATCAAATGTTTATAACGAACCAAATGTTTAGACATATCCACCGGCATAAAACAATGAACATCATAACCCTTTTCTTGGGCATATTGAATCAAAGGTAAATAATATTTTAAAGCATCTTCTTGACTCAACGTGAAATCAAACCACTCCACACGAATCGTTTTGGTTCCGATGGCTTGGTCTAAACTTTGTTTAATGAGGGCATGATCGTTTGTACGTGGATCAAACGCTTGGTTTTGAATGAGTAACATAAACGTATTATAATTAAATTAAATATCAGACACAAGCAAAAGGAACAGAACTATGAAATGGCAAGGACGTACAGGCAGTCGTAATGTCTTAGACAGACGCACAACAGGTGGAAAAGCAGCCATTGGTGGCATTGGTATCGTTGTTTTAATCGCATACACCTTATTGACCGGAGATCCCAGCATGCTTATCGGCAATCTTTTAGGTGGGGGTGGTTCAAGTAATACAGCACCACTCACTGCTGAGGAACAAGCTCTGGGTGATTTCGCTTCGGTCGTATTAAAGGATACCGAAGATGTCTGGACCAAAGTATTTCAGGAATACAATATGACATATCAACCGGCTAAGATGATTCTTTACCGAGATGCGACGGATTCCGGTTGTGGCTATGCCAATGCACAAGTGGGACCCTTCTATTGTTCATTGGACCAAAGTGTCTACATCGACCTTAGTTTCTTTGCCACCATGCGGACCAAACTTGGGGCATCCGGTGACTTTGCGATGGCTTATGTCATTGCACATGAAATCGGACATCATGTCCAACATTTAACCGGTGTCTTGCAAGATGTGCAGGAAGCTAAACAAGGCTTAAGTCAAACACAACAAAACGAGCTTAATGTCCGTTTGGAACTTCAAGCCGATTATCTCGCAGGCGTCTGGGCAAATCATGTCCAAGGCATGGGCTATTTGGAAGATGGTGATAACGATGAGGCCATGAATGCGGCTGCGGCTGTTGGGGATGATCGCATCCAGGAACAAGCCACAGGTCGTGTCACACCGGATAACTTCACCCATGGCACCTCGGAACAACGTCAGCGTTGGTTTAGAAAAGGCTTCTTGCGGGGTGATTTGGAAGAGTGGGACACCTTCAATATCAACAGCTTATTCAATCCAAACTAAAGGACGCCTAAGCGTCCTTTTTACTTACAATTTTTCGCCGTTGGAGGCAATGACTTCTTTATACCAGTAGAACGATTTCTTCGGTGTGCGATTGAAAGTTCCGTTTCCGTAGTCATCCGCATCCACATAAATGAAACCATAACGTTTCGACATCTCACTGGTGGAAGCACTGACCAAGTCGATACAACCCCAAGGGGTGAAACCCATCAACTCAACGCCATCTTGAATGGCTTCTTTCATGGCGATGATATGCTTTCTTAAATAATCGATGCGATAATCATCTTCGACCCAGAACTTCGCATCCGGTTCATCTTTCGCACCTAAACCATTCTCGACAATGTACAGAGGAACTTGGTAACGATCATACAGTTTATTCAAAGTGATGCGTAAACCTAAAGCATCGATCGCCCAACCCCATTCTGAATATTCCAGATACGGATTCTTGACCCCAAACATCATATTGCCATGGGTCGCTTCACCCAAGGTTTCATGGGTTGAGACCGCACTCATGTAATAACTGAAGGATAAGAAATCGACTTTGCCTTCTTTGAGAATCTGTGCATCTCCATCTTCGTATTGAAGATGAATGTTATTCTCTTCAAAGAAACGTGCGGTATACGCAGGATATTCGCCACGAACTTGGACATCGGTGAAGAAAAGATTGTTGTGATCTGCTTGGAGGGACTCCCAAACATCTTTTGGATGACAGGTTTTTGGATAACTTTCTTGACGTGCCAACATACATCCAATTTTTGCCTCTGGAAGCATCTCATGACACAGTTTAACCGCTTTAGCACTGGCAACGAATTGGTGATGGATCGCTTGATACATCGCTTCTTTCATGTTGGTGACGCCATCGGTAAGAATACCACCACTTAAGAAGGCCGTCATAGACAAGACATTGATTTCATTAAAGGTCAACCAATACTTAACCTTCTTACCATAGCGTTCAAACAAAACTTTACAGTAACGCTCAAAGTGTTCAATCGTTTCACGACTCAACCATCCATTATTTTTAAGGGATAAGCCTACAGGGAATTCATAATGCGAAATGGTGACTAAAGGTTCGATCTTATATTTTAAGCATTCGTCTAATACCTCATCATAGAACTTCAAACCTGCTTCATTGGGCACCAACTCATCCCCATTCGGGAAAATGCGCGGCCACGCAATGGAAAGTCTAAAGGTCTTAAAACCCATTTCCGCAAACAACGCGATGTCTTCTTTATAACGATGATAGAAATCAATCCCACGACGCTTTGGATAATTCCCATCTTTATCATTCATTGCTTTTAGTAATGCTTCACGGGATGTGCCCATGAAGAGATTCATTAAGTTCTTTTGCTTGTCCTCATCGTGTTTAGCGAAGTCCGCAGAAGAAAAACCTTTTCCACCTTCTTCAAAGCCCCCTTCCAACTGATTGGCAGCGGTTGCGCCACCCCATAAGAAGCCTTCAGGAAAGCCTGTATTCAATTTTTTGATCATGTCAATATCCTTTCAATTTGTTAGTTAAATTGTACCATGCATCGTTTCTGATTTTGAACGATTATTTGGCAGTAAACATAAAATACGTTAGAATGATAACAATATGAACGACACCTTGATTCTACACATCAACGAAACAAACATCGATGAAACACTTCTAAGCCAAGCTGCTGAGGCGATCAAACTAAATAAAACTGTCATCCTTCCCACGGAAACCGTCTATGGTTTAGGTGCGAATGCGTTAAGCAGTGAAGCGGTCGAGAAGATCTTCATCGCCAAAGGACGTCCTCAAGACAATCCCTTGATCGTCCATATTTCGAATATGACGATGTTGGAGAACTGTGTCAAAACCATTCCTGAGGCTGCCTTATCTTTGATGCATGCATTCTGGCCTGGTCCTTTGACTTTGATTCTCGAGAAATCGGATTTGATTCCAAGCAATGTCAGTGCTGGCTTGAATACCGTGGGTGTTCGGATGCCGGATCATCCCATCGCCTTGAAACTGATCGAACTCGCACATACCCCCATCGCAGCTCCCAGTGCCAATCGCTCTGGTAGGCCAAGTCCCACCACAGCCCAACACGTCATCAGCGACATGCAAGGACGGGTGGATGTGATCATTGCGGCAGACCACAGTCGCATTGGACTTGAGTCCACGGTCTTGGATATGACGCATAACCCACCCATGATCCTAAGACCCGGAGGTGTGACCTTGTCACAACTTCAAATGCTTATTCCAGAGATCACAATTGATCCTCAAGTTCATCACAGTGTCGATTCACCACGATCACCTGGGATGAAATACACCCATTACGCACCTCAAGCAGAAATGCTCATGGTTCGTGGTGAGCATTTAAAGGTCCACAAAAAAATCACCCAATTGATGGATGAACATAAGCATTTGAAATGTGCAATCATCTGTGCGGATGAACACATCCAAGATTATCAAGGACAACGATGTTTGTCACTGGGTTCACTTGCGAATCCTGCTTTTATGGCTTCACAACTCTTTACGGTATTACGTCAATGCGATGAACTCAATTTGGATTACGTCATCACCGAAGCCTTTGCGGAAGAAGAAATGGGCTTGGCATTGATGAATCGCCTAAAGAAAGCTGTTGGTTATACCATACTCGACGTTTAGATCTGCAGAAATGCAGATTTTTTAATGGGAGGATACACGCAAGACGCGATCAAACCATAAGGCGAGTAGAATAACTGGAACTGAAGCTTGAACGACCAAGAGGGGTTCATAGGTACGAATGCCCGATACGATCATCACACCAAAGCCCCCTGCACCGACTGTTGCCCCAATGGTAGCGGCAGAGACATTGATGATGGTCGCAATCCGAATCCCTGTAAAGATATTCGGCAAGGCCAAGGACAATTCAATTTTAATGAGACGCTCTATTGAGGTCAAACCCAAACCTAGAGCAGCTTCGTTGATTGAACGTGGAATGCTGGCTAAACCTTCCAGGGTATTCCGCAAGATGGGTAAGATGCCATAGATGCTCAATGCCAATAAAAGCGGTCCATTGCCATAACCCATGAGGGGTACGGACAAAGCAATGATGGCTGCGGTTGGAAGGGTTTCACCGATCGTACTGAACTGAAGAATCAAATCACGATACTCTTTCGACTGTGAAAGATGCACACTGAATGCCAAAACCAAAGCGATGACAATGGAAATCAAGCTTGCCAGCACCACGATTTGGATATGCTGAACAGCCAATTCCAAAAGACTGATGCGTTGAACCAAGCGACTTTGATCATCGATGAAAAACAGGATGTTCGTTTTGATCCAGTCGAATTGAAAAATCCAAAAAAGGAACAGTATGGCATACAGGATGGAAACACGATGTTTAATGAGTGTTTTCATCTTGCATGCCTCGTATGAATGAGAAGATATCGGAATAAAGCAATGAATAAGTATTTTCTCCATCTTTAAAGATGACAGGTTCTGTCTGCTTGATGCATAAAGCCAAAGCCTCTTTAAGATTGGTATCCAAATCAATTCCATGCGTAACACTTAAGTTTGAGACAGGGATTAGTTTCAAATCACGCACACGATAACGTTTGAGCACCATCAAGGGATAATCTTGCCCAATGAAATTCTTCGTGAACGTTTCTTTTTGGTCTTGGATCAACGCTTCAGGTGTACTTAACTGAACGATTTGACCCTCATTCATCAAAGCAATGCGATCCCCAAGTAAGATGGCTTCCTCAATGTCATGCGTCACAAACACAACCGTTTTATGCAGTTTCTGTGCAATGTCGCGAAATGCGATCTGAATTTTTTCACGTGTCATAGGATCCAAGGCCCCAAAGGGTTCATCCATCAGAAGAACCGGTGGATCGGTTGCCAAAGCACGACAGACCCCAACCCGTTGTGCCTCACCCCCTGAAAGCTCATGGGGCTTCTTGGTTTTATAACTCAAAGGCAATTCACTCATGAGTAAGAGCTCATCGACACGTCGATCGATATCCACTTCCTTCCACTTCAAGATACGAAGCAAAATCGCAATATTCTCTTTCACATTCATGTGTGGAAACAAACCCACACCTTGAATGCAATAACCAATCTTACGTCTTAATTGTTCAACGGGTACGCTTAAGATATCTTCATTAAAAAAAGTAATGGTGCCTTCATCGATGTCGATCATGCGATTGATGCTTTTCAGCAGACTTGATTTACCACAACCACTCGGTCCAATCAAGACGACACATTCCCCATCTTCAATTTGAAGATCCACATTGCGCAAAGCTTCTTGAGTATCATAGAGTTTACGGATTTGATTAAGCTTGATCATACAGAACCCCCATCTTTTTCTTTAATCGCAGTTCAGTGAACTCCAGAATCACTTCAAAACCCAAAGCCATGAGGACGACTGGCAAACTTCCCAACAAGATCAAATCCGTAGCGGATTGAGCCAAGCCTAAGAAGATGAGCGAACCCATACCTCCGCCACCAACCAAACCTGCAAGAATGGTATTGCCGATATTCTGAATAAAGGCGATTCGAACACCTGTGATGATAAAGGGTAAAGCTAAAGGAAAGGACACCTTGCGAAAGATCTGTTTAGAACTCAAGCCCAAGGCTTTTGCGCTATCCATGACCGAAGGATCCAATTGTTTGAATGCCGTATACGTATTGCTTGTGATGGGTAAAAGCGCATAAAGACTGAGAACGATGAAAGCAGGCAAGAAGCCGACACCTTTGACACCCCAAGCTCTTAGAAATGGAAAACGTTGACCCAAACTGGCCAAGGGAATCATCAACAACGCCAACATGGACAAGGTTGGGGCAACCTGAAAGCCATTCACAAAACCCATGATCCACTCCCGTAAGCGTGGATGACGGGTGCTTTGATAACCCAGGTAGATCCCAGGAACCAAGGCAAACAACAAGGATAAGACCGCCAAACTTAAATGACGTTGAAGTTCAAGAAAGAACGTTGCTTGACGGTTGATGTATTCCTTATAGAAGCCCAACATTGGAAAAGCTCCAAAGCCAAAGAGGATTAAGAGCACCAAAAGACTCAGTACTATTTTCAATGAACCTTTCGCTTCTGTACTTAATAAAACCCAGGTGCCAATGATTGCCAGATAGACGCTCGGTCCGAGACTGATGCGTGCGACATTGGGATCAAAGCTCTCTGTGATCACAAAGCTTTGACTCAGAACAATCAATATACTAGGCAGTAGAATCAGAAAAAGACTGCGTAGATAGCCGACAACTTTAAGTTCAATTTTAATCGTCGAGAGCATTGCGAATAAAACCAAAATCCAGGTATAGCCCAACTCCCATAATGAAAAGACACTTCCATTCAAAACCCGATTCACTTTAAAGAATCCCATTGGTAAGAAAAGAAGCGTCATAAATAAGATCAGACTCAAACCACGACGTATGCCATCTTTCATTAGTCTAAGAAGCCATTATCCTTTAAATAGTTTTCCGCAACCATCGTCGCATCTTCACCATCATAAGCCACTTTTGCATTCAAGCTTTGTAAAGTTTCTAACGTCAAAGATTCAAAGATGGGTTTCAAAATTGTTTCGATTTCTGGATACACATCCAAGACCGCTTTACGAATGACCGGTGCAGGAAGATAAACCGGTGGAATGTGTTTGGGATCTTCCAAAACCACAAGATTGAGCTTATCCAAAGCCCCATCCGTTCCATAAACCAAGGATGCATTCACAACATTGGTGCCCTCAGCCAAAGCTTTGAGCATCTCAGCGGTATTCCCTGAAGCCAAGGAAATGATTTGATCATTCGTCAACTTGAAACCATAGGCTTCTTCATAACCCAATAAGCCCATTGGATTCTCCACGAAACTTGCGGATGCGATCAATTTGAAAGCTTTCCCAGCGTTGATATACGCCGCAAGGTCTTCCATGCTTACAATCATCTCCGCAGCTGCGAAATCTCGTGTCACCGCAATGGATTCCGTATTGTTTGCAGGGGATGGGGTCAACCAGATGATGTCTTTCTTTTCACGATCAAGTTGAGCTGTAAAGTTATAGCCTTCGATCGGATCGTTCCAGATACTGGTATCCGTCGCATCCTCAGGATGGTAATATTGTCCCGATCCTGTGTAATCCACAACCAAATCCACTTCCGCATTCTCGAGTGCGGCACGTAAGATATCCGGTGTTCCAAAATTAATCTTATCCACGGTTTCAATGTCTTGAGCATTCAAAGCCAAGATGATCATCTTCCCAAGAACCGAACCTTCCGAGTCCAACATCGTCGCCACCGTAACCGGTGTTTTCTCTGCGACCGTTGGTGCACAAGCACTTAAAGTCAATAAAGCAATCAAACTAAGTATTTTTAGGGGGTTTTTCATATGCATTCTCCTGTTTTTATCTTATCACGACTCATCTAAGTAATGC
>JBLJAX010000082.1:0-9150 GCA_047637795.1 Erysipelotrichaceae bacterium
AAAGCTAGTCCAACTAGCTTTTATCCTGTAGAATGGGGGTAGTCATGAAACTTTGGGTTAAATTGATCTTGCTGGTTCTAGCATTAGGTTTGGGACTCAGCGGATACATCTATTATGAACAAAAACAATTGGAGTCCAGTGAAATCCAATCTTTTGAAGTGAGTTTCAATGGAACATCGATTGAGTTTTTGGATCTTCAAATGCATAAGCCGATTTTGGGTTCATTGATGACTTTAAATTACTACGTTCATCAAGATGGCTTCAATGATTTGGATAGTGATCAAATGCTCAACACATTCAAAGTCGATCCTCGAGCAATCGTAAGCATTACAAATGAAGCTGGAGTGAATATTCCATACCAAGAAGCCTTGGTTCTTGGACCAGGACGATATTCAATGAATGTGAAGATCATCGATGGTATTGCTCAATATGATTATCTGTTTCATGTGGAAGTTGATCCGCAGCCCATCATCTCTTTGAGTAATTTAAAACCATCGCAGGGTGGTTTGGTTCTCATTGATATTGAAAATGTCTCAAGAAATACAGAAATTGAGGTCATCAGCAACTTCAAGCCCTCTGCGATTTATCGAACAGCGCACAGTGCACAACTCTATCTTCCAATGGCCTATCAATCTGAGGCGAAGAACTATGACTTACAGATTGTGATCGGTGAAGATGTCTTTGATTATGCGTTGGATGTGCAGACCTATGCCTTTAAAGAATCACACTTCACTGTTCCAGTGAGTGTATCGAGTGGTACGGTAGGGAATCAAGATGCAGTGAAACAGTATCGTGATGCCATCTATCCAACCTATGTGTCCTATGTGGAAGAAGTGTATTGGGAAGGTCCCTTTGTGCTACCGGTTGAAGGAGCACGGATTTCTTCAACATTCGGTGAGAAGCGTTTTGTGAACAATGCGACCAATCCGACGCGCCATTCCGGCATCGATTATGCGATTGCCTGTGGTACGGAAGTGGTTGCGTCGAATGCAGGTGTTGTGGAGTTTGCGGATTTCTTGATCATGATTGGCAACACTATCGTCATCGATCATGGTTTGGGTTTGAAGACCTACTATGAGCATATGGATGATATTGTGATCAAAGCAGGTGATTTGGTTGAAATGGGTCAATTGATTGGGCATGTGGGGACGACAGGGTATTCAACGGGTTGTCATTTGCACTTTCAAGCGATGGTTAAGAATCAATCGATCAATCCAGATGTGCTTTATACCTTGGAATGATTGCATTCATCCGATAAACATGATATATTGTTAAAGCTTTTGTACTGGGTTCATCGATTCCTCAACGATTTACGCGGTAGAAAAGGTCTATACATAGGAGGACACAAACATGTTGTCAAAAGTCGAAAAGACACAAATCATTAAGGATTACGCTCGTTTTGAAGGGGATACCGGTTCGGTTGAAGTTCAAGTCGCAGTCTTGACTGCACAGATCAATCGTTTGACGGAACACTTGAAGGAACACAAGAAAGACTTCCATTCGCTTCGTGGTTTGATGAAGATGGTTGGTACACGTCGTAGCTTGATGAATTATTTGAAGACGGAAGACGTTAATCGTTACCGCACACTTGTTTAGTTTATGTCTTAGCTATGGTATGATATTCACGTCAAAAAAGAGGTAAATAAATGGCAAAACAAGTATTTAGTCTAGATTTCTGTGGAAGAAATCTAACAGTGGAAACCGGAGAAATTGCCAAACAAGCTGGAGGATCGGTGTTGGTTCGTTATGAAGACACCGTCGTGTTGTCCGTAGCGACTGCAAGTAAGCAAGCTAAGGATATCGATTTCTTTCCTTTAACGGTTTTGTTTGAAGAAAAATTGTATTCGGTTGGCAAGATTCCGGGTGGATTCTTAAGAAGAGAAGGTCGTCCTAGTGAGCATGCGACATTGTCGTCACGTGTGATCGACCGTACCTTGCGTCCTTTGTTTGCGGATGGATTCCGTAACGAAGTGCAAGTTGTGAATACCGTATTATCCGTCGATTACGATCGTACGCCAGAAATGACGGCGATGTTTGGAGCATCTTTAGCTTTGGGCGTATCGAACATTCCGTTCAATGGTCCAATCGCAGGTGTCCAAGTGGGTCGTGTCAATGGGGAATACATCGTCAATCCAACACAAGCTGAAATGGAAAAATCCGATATCGATCTAACGGTAGCGGGAACCAAAGATGCCATCAATATGGTTGAAGCAGGTGCTAAGGAAGTCGATGAAGCTTCAATGTTGGAGGCAATGCTTTTTGGACATGAGTTCATCAAGCAACTCTGTGCTTTCCAAGATGAAATCACACAAGCAATCGGTACGCCGAAGATGGAAGTCAAACTCTATGCGCACAGCGAAGAGTTGGTAAATGAAGTCAAGGGCTATGCGGAAGCGCGTTTGGTAGAAGCGGTTCGTATCAAAGAAAAATTGGAACGTTATGGTAAGATCGATGAGATCGAAGCAGAAACGTATGCTTATTTTGAAACTAAAGAATACGCAAGTGATGCGGTTAAGTCTAAGACTTTGAAACAAGTCAAGGAAATCACGCATGACATCGTTGCGACAGAAGTTCGTCGTTTGATCTCCATTGATAAGATTCGTCCAGATGGTCGTTCAATCAATGAATTGCGTGCTTTAAATTCACAAGTGGATTTATTGCCACGTGTACATGGAAGTGCTTTGTTCACCCGTGGTGAAACACAAGTTCTTTCTGTTTGTACCTTAGGCGCATTGGGCGACAATCAAATCATCGATGATTTGACGGAAGTCGAATTCAAGCGTTTCATGCATCATTACAACTTCCCTCCATACTCAGTGGGTGAAACCGGTCGTATGGGCTCTCCAGGTCGTCGTGAAATCGGTCACGGAGCTTTGGGTGAACGTGCGTTGTTGCAAGTCTTGCCAAGTGAAGATGCATTCCCATATGCAGTTCGTTTGGTTGCGGAAACATTGGAATCCAATGGATCCTCTTCACAAGCATCCATCTGTGCTGGAACCATGGCATTGATGGCAGCAGGTGTTCCAATCAAGGCACCGGTTGCAGGTATCGCAATGGGCTTGGTTACTTTTGGTGAACACTATACCGTATTGACGGACATCCAAGGGATGGAAGATCATTTCGGGGATATGGACTTTAAGGTAGCGGGTACCGCTAACGGTATCACGGCTTTGCAAATGGATATCAAGATTGATGGTTTGAACCGTCAGATCTTGGAAGAAGCTTTGGCGCAAGCTAAAGTGGGTCGTTTGCAGATTCTTGAAAACATGATGGCTACGATTGGTGAAGTTCGTGCGAACGTGGGTGAATATGCGCCTAAGATCGCTAAGATGCAAATCGCACCAGACAAGATTCGCGATGTCATTGGAGCTGGTGGCAAGATCATCAACCAAATCATTGCGGATTGCGATCAAGTCAAGATTGATATCGAAGATGATGGACGTATCTTGATCTATCACCAAGACCAAAAAGCAATCGATAAAGCAAAAGCGAAGATCGAAAGTTTGGTACGCAGTGCTAAGGTCGGTGAAATCTACGATGCGAAGGTCGTGCGCATTGAAAGCTTCGGGGCTTTCGTTGAACTCTTCCCAGGCACCGATGGCTTGTTGCATGTATCCAAGATCTCTTATGATCGTGTTGAAAAACCAAGTGATGTCCTTAAGATGGGTGAAATCATCAAGGTCATCGTCAGTGAAGTTGATGAAAAGGGTCGTGTCAATGTATCCCACAAGGATTTGTTGCCAAAACCAGAAGGTTATGTCGAAAAGCCACAAGCTGAACGCAAACCTCGTCCACCGTTTAATCGTACAAAGAAATTCTAATCGAATTTCTTTTTTTATGGATGTAAATGCGGTGTAAGAGATGAAAGCAAATATGCTAAAATAGATAAAAGAGGTACGACAATGGACTTTTATCAAGAAACACAAAATCGTAAAGAAAAGATGGTTCAAGACCTACAGGGCTTGATTCAGATTCCATCTTTACGTGATTTAGACTCTAAAGCAGAGAATGCCCCGTTTGGGAAAGATTTACGCCATGCGTTGGATTATGTTTTGGATTTAGCGAAAGCCGATGGCTTCAAGACACGCGACTTAGAAGGTTATGCGGGTGTCGTAGAATTTGGTGAAGGGGATGAAATCCTCGGTGTCTTAGGACATTTGGATATCGTTCCGATTGGAACGGGTTGGACGGTTGATCCTTTTGGTGGTGAAATCAAAGAAGGTTTCATCATGGGTCGTGGTGCTCAAGATGACAAGGGTCCGACGATGGCGGGTTATTATGCCATGAAGATTCTTAAAGAAATGGGTTTTCAACCAAAGAAACGTGTCTTTTTGATTGTGGGCTGTGATGAAGAAACAGGTATGTCCTGTATGAAATACTACAATGAACACGGTGAGATTCCTGATTTTGGTTTTGTTCCGGATGCGGATTTCCCTGTTGTTTATGGTGAAAAGGGTATTATGAATTTGAATGTGAAGGGTGATGTTCAAACCAAGATCTTGCGTATCAAGGCAGGTGAGCGTCCGAATATCTGTATTGGTGAAGCCAGTATCGTAATGGAAGGCTATCCACTTAAGGAACTCTTTAGTTTCTACTTGGAAACGCATCATCTCAAAGGTGAACTCATTGAGCGCGATGGCGAGAGTGAATACAAGTTCTATGGTAAGTTCTCCCATGGGGCAAAACCCGATGATGGCATCAATGCGGCTTGGCATGCGTTGAACTTCGTTGGTGGTGCGTATCAGGACCATTTCGCTTTAAAGTTGGCTAATCTTTTGCGTGATTGGCGTGCAGAACCGCTGGGAGTCAAAGTCTTTGGATCCCATATGGGTTATTTGACGATGAACATCGGTGTTGTGAATATCGAACATAAACATGTATCGGTGATTTTGGATATCCGTTATCCACAAGAAACGAATCATGAACAAATCTTCAATGAAATCAGCAAACGTTTCAAAGAAGCGGACTTGGGTCTTGAGGTTGAGTTGATTCAAGCGAAGGAACCGTTGTTTGTGGATCCTAAGAGTACTTTGGTTACGACTTTGGAGAAAGTCTATCGTGATTATTCAAAGGATATGACGACACCTTTATTAACGATGGGTGGCGGTACTTACGCACGTTCGTTTAAGAATTTCGTCGCCTTTGGGGCAGAATTCCCAACCCGTGAACGTCCATCTTGGGTGGGACAAGTCCATCAAGCCGATGAAGGTTATGAATTGGAACAATTCTATTTGGCGACGGCGATTTATGCGCAAGCCATTTACGATTTGAGTAAATAAGATGCGGATGCGGAATAAACCTTGGGCAAGTGATTTTTTACTTGCTCATCCAAAATGTGTTCAAGACCCCAGTGTTTATAAGGGAAAATGGAAAACCCATTTTGGTTATGAACATGTGGTTTTGGAAATTGGCAGTGGTAAAGGGGATTATTGGCGCTCCATGGCTCGGATGAATCCAAATGTTTTATGGATTGCATTAGAGAAAGATATGAACGTTTCTGCGGTCGCCTTAAAGAAGACTGATGACATGGCTAATGGTGTTTGGATCGTTAACGATGCGGCAAATCTAACAGATTGGTTTGAAGCAGGTGAATTGGATACCATTCATTTGAACTTCAGTGATCCATGGCCTAAAAAAGGACATGCGAAGCGCAGATTGACGTCTGAGACCTATACGACAACTTTGTTGACGTTGTTGAAACAGAACGGTCAGATCAAGTTCAAAACCGACAACAAACTCTTGTTTGAGTATACGATCTTGCAATGGGACAGCATCGCTTTGAAGATGGAAGAATTCAGTGTCGATTTCAGACGCGATGAACATCCCGAGGATGCGATTACGGAATATGAACAGCACTTTATGGATCTAGGACAAGTGATCTATCGTGCGGTATGGAGGAAAGTGTGATGTTAAGTGAACTAAGTTTGAAGCGATTGAAAGATCTGACCGAGAAAATGGCGATCAGTGGCGATGAAGTGGAAGTTCGTCGCTATTTAGAAGAAAGCTATAAGAGCTATGGTGGTGAATTGATTGCGGATAATCTCGGATCGATCGCACTTGTGAAGAAGAGTAAGAATCCAAATGCAAAAACAGTGCTTCTTTTAGGTCATATGGATGAAGTTGGTTTTGTCGTGAAATCCATCAATGACAAAGGGAATCTCGCTTTGGCAACCATTGGTGGTTGGTGGTCACAGACCTTGTTGGGTCAACGTGTCTTGGTTAAAGCCAAGGATGGTAAGAAATATAAGGGTACGATCGGAAGTATCCCTCCGCATCTTTTAACGGAAGCAGATCGTGCCAAACCGATGGAAATCAAGAATATGTTGGTGGATATTGGTTGTACGAGCAAGGATGAAGTTCTTGCTTTGGGCATCAATACAGGCTCAGCGGTTATTTTGGATGGCAGCTTTGAAGTCTTGAATGAGAAGCGTCTATTGGCGAAAGCTTTTGATAATCGTTATGGCTGTGCCATGGGCTTGGAAGCTTTGGAAGCCTTCAAGGATGTGGACTTGGATGTCAATCTTGTGGTTGGGGCTAGTGTTCAAGAAGAAGTGGGTTTACGTGGTGCGCAAACCTTAAGCTATACGGTTAAGCCGGATGTGGCAATCATTTTTGATTGTTCCCCAGCCAATGATGCGAGTGGTGACAATGAAGCCTTTGGCCAATTGGGCAAAGGTCCTTTGGTGCGTTTCATCGATGCGAATTATCTACCCAATCGTGGTTTCTTAGACTTGTATGTGGATACCATGGAAAAACATAAACTACCATATCAATACTATCAATCCCTTGGTGGAACCGATGCGGGAGCCGTTCATAAACAGTTCAGTGGAATTCCGACTTTAACCATGTGCATCTGTGCTCGCAATATTCATACGAACAGTTCAATCATCGATCAAGATGATTATCAGAATGCCCAAATTGCGATGATCAAAGTCATTGAACAATTGAATGAGCAAACGATCGATCAGATCGTAAAGGCGAATCGTTAAAATGCGTAGATTCTGGCTTGTTTTATTGGTGTTTCTTATGAGTGCTTGTACAAGCACTTTTGAGCCACGCGATTATGATCAAGCCATTCAAGAAGCGCTTGCACAAGAAACAAGCACCTATCTCACGATGAACCGGGATTTGTTCAGCTATTATCTACCGGTTTCCATCGGTCGTAAGTTGGCCACACCCAATTCAGTGACGTTGAATAGTCACAATCAATCCATTTTGATGAGTTTGGATGTTGTGAACATCTTGAATCAAGCTTACTATAAAGATGATGAAGATTCGCTTCGAAGTCTGCTTAAAGATGGCGTGGCATTTTATACCCATACCGATACGTTTCTAAGCAATCAAAGCATTCCCATCGATTTTCGGGTAAGTGCGGCAAAGATTGCGGATCACTTGGTCTTATTGATCTTACAAACGGAACATTTCGTCTTCACATCAATTCACCCCCAAGCGATTTCACCGGAAATCTTGTATGATATGTTACGAGTGGCTCGCAGTGCTCGCATCGCCAAAGATATGGTTTTGAGTACCTATTCCAAACGTGAGATCATCGATTTCAAGGTTCAGAATTTGAATATGTTCGCTCAGGTTGCACCAGAATCGGGTACGGTCATGGATATGATCAAAGAGTTGGATGAAATGGATTTTAGTGATGGTGGTCTAGAAGAGGATGAAAATGATCCCGATGCACTTGTTGATGAAGTGATCATCGAGGAATAAGGAGTAGTGTCATGTTAAAAAAACTAGCGTCTTTGTTGTTTGAAGAGGAAGAAGAAGTCATTGAAGAGGAGTTGGATCAAAAACCAGTTCCTAAGAAAGCGGCTAAACCCTTAGTCAAAGAAAAAGTAAAAGAAGTTGAACCCTCTGTGATTGCGACGATGAATCCTATCAAGGAAGAAATCAAAAAGGTAGAATTACCACGTGTTGTAGAAGTGATTGAAGATACCAAAGTGGAACAATTGCTTCAAACTAAGAAACCAGATTTCGGTATCGAGGCATCCCAACCCGTTAAGCCCATCGTTGAAGCGAAGCCAAAGAAAGCTGAAAAGGCAATCTATGAATTCCGCCCTGTGATCAGTCCAATTTTTGGTGTGGAAGAAAGTCGTCGTACCCCGATTCAAAAACCCATTGTTGAAGTCAATAAACACGTGAAACGTAGTCGTATCAATACGGTGATCAGTCCGATTTATGGGGATTTGGAGAAGACGAAGGAAGAACCGAAGGCTAAACCAAAACGTTTTGTTCCACATGATCCGATTGAAACCATGGTTCTGCCTAAGATCAAGGCTGAGAATTACAGTTTGGATGATTTGTTGAATCCAATCAAAGCTGAAGAAGAAACACTTTTTGTCGCAGAAACGACAACGGAGATTGAAGAAGGCCTACATCAAATATCCTTGTTTGATGATGTGAAATAGAGGTACGTTATGATTTTTATGTTAGGCATCAAAGGTGCGGGAATGGCTGCTTTGGCATGCATGCTACATGAATTGGGTGAGCATGTCGAAGGTTCAGATTTAGAGAAGCACTTTTTTACGGAAGCACGGCTTCATGAGCTTGGAATTCCTGTCCATCCTTTTGGAACGTTTCCACCAGATGGCGCGACCATCATCATGGGCAATGCCTTTAAAGATGATTTTGAAGATATTGTAGAACTTAAGCGACGGGGAACGTATACCTTTTATCGCTACCATGAATATTTAGGCTCTTTGTTGAATGATTATGTTGGAGTTGCGATCACCGGTTCGCATGGCAAGACGACGACTACGAAGATGGTTACAAGCATGCTTCAAGCTTACAAGCCGACGGCTTATTTGATTGGGGATGGTCATGGTCATCTTGCGTCGGATTCCCATTACATGGCGATTGAAGCCGATGAATATCGTCGTTTCTTTTTAGCGTATCATCCCAAATATGCCGTGATCACCAATGTGGATTATGATCACGTGGATTATTATAAAGATGCCTTGGATTATGCATCTGCCTATGAGCAGTTCGCACACAATGTGACGGGTGCACTCTTTGTCTATGGCGATGATCCGGAAGTGCGTAAACTCAATTTGAGTGGGACCGTTTATACCTATGGTTTAAAGCCAAACAATGATTTGGTCGCGACCATTGACTATGAAGATGCGCATGAAACACGCTTCC
>JBLJAX010000083.1:0-4432 GCA_047637795.1 Erysipelotrichaceae bacterium
GTGTATGTTCAAAAGGAACACTTTCAATCACTAAGCCTTTATTATCTGGGTATAAGCGTTGAAGCCGATGATGCGTATTCGCTAAACCAATCTTATCTTGATCATGTCGGTTTTCATAGAGTTTGGCAATGATCTCCGCATCGATCCCATTCCCATCATCCTCAACGATCACCTGATAGACTTTCTTTAGTTCAAGGACCCGAATAACAATCTTCAAACGATTCTTCATGCCATGTTTGATCGCATTCTCAATCAATGGCTGAATGATGAAGTTGGGAACTTGGAAATGAAGATTCGGGTTCACATCAATCAAAATCTCTAAACGATCTTCAAAACGTGCCTTTTCAATTTCCAGATACGAAAGCACATGTTCAATTTCTTCATGAATATCAACTTTATCCTTATGTGTGGATAAGGTGTTTCTAAAATAAGAGGACATCGCCAACAAAAGACTGCGTGCACGTTCTGGATTTTCACGACAATAGGCACTGATGGTGTTTAAAGCATTGAATAAGAAATGTGGATTGATTTGGTATTGTAAAGCCTTGAGTTCAGCTTGTTCAAGTAATTTTCTTTGATAATCGATTTCCGCCAATGCCAATTGCGTCGAGAAAAGACTCGCCAAACCTTGGATGAACTCAATATCTGTTTCCAACTTTTCTTTGAACTTACGATCCAATAAACCAATCGTACCCATCGTCACTCCATTTTTAACCAAGGGTGCAATCATGATGCGTTTAAAATGATTGTCCATCCGATACGGACGTAATTCTTTCTCATGTAAAATCAGAATATCCTTAGTTGTGATGCACTGAAGCAGCGCTTCATCAAACAAAGCATTGAACCCTTTCATTTTATCCAAATTCTCGCCAGCACTCGCAATGATTTTCTCAGAATTTGATATAAAAACCGTACTCACATCCGAATTCGTTAGAATCAAACGAACCGTTTTCTGAACACTTTTCTCATCATCCAAACCTTTACGTAAAAACGGGAGACACATCTCAGCTAAATCAAAAGCACGTTTAAGGTGATACGCACTGGTTTGGTCCAAATTCTTCTGCACGGTATACAAGGCTTCAATGAAGACAACCACACCAATCGAATTCATGATGATCATGGGAACCGCAATGATCTCAACCAAGGCCAATGCGTCCGCATAGGGTTTTGCGACAATCAGAATGATGATCATCTGCAACATCTCGGCCACAACCGTTGTCAAAAAGATGGTCGGATAACGATGTTTCCCCGCCCGCAGACGTTTGTACATCATGCCACCTAAGATGCCTTCCGCCAGAGTTGAGATCGCACAGGCTAAACCTGTGAAGCCATTGATATCAATGAGATAGCGATGACTTCCTGCCAAAGCTCCAGCAATGAAGCCCACCATCGGACCGCCAAGGAAACCCCCAGCGATGACACCGATGACACGGGTGTTCGCAATGGCACCTTGAATATGGATACCCGTATGTGTTGCCAAGATGCCGATCGATCCGAAGATCAAACCCAGGATGATTTTCTCTTTAAGTGTCTTTTCATGTTCAAAAACAGTTTTACGGAAGAATTTCAGTCTCGGTAAAATATAAGCGATGACCATGAGAATCGCGATGTTATTGATGATATTGCCAAAAATTTCATTGAACATAAGGATACCTACCCTAGTGTATGATAGCATCCTTATCTTTCACTTTCATTAAAAAAATCGTTCCGCTGTGTTAATTATTAGTCAACTGTGGAACGATTCAATTTATTTTTTTATTCTTTCTTAATGTAACCTACGGCGAAAGCTCCTTTACCAGCGTTGAGTCCAACGATGGGTGAGATTGTTTCAATGTATTCAGGTTCCTTGCCAATGAGTTTGACTAAGGATGCTTTGAATTCTGTCAGATCATTTGGATCATCTGCGTACACCAAAGCATATTTATCAATGCCATTGGTTTCCATATCTTTCTTCACGACTTTTAGAATGGATTTGACGGCACTCTTTTGTGTCAATGACTTAAATGGAATGATGCCCTTCCCTTCTGGATCAATGGAGATGACGGGTTGAAGTTTGAGCTTTGATAAGACAAAACCCTGAACCTTCGATACTCTTCCGCCTTTGAGCATATACTTCAAATCATTGACACTGACGAAGATGCTCAAACGTGGAATCATCGCTTCGACTTTCGATACGATATCTTCAAAACTTTCACCTGCTGCTCTCAATTTGAGGGCTTCATAGACCAATAAGCCTTCCGTAATCGAATTGGTTTTAGAGTCGATCATCGCAATCTTCTTATCTTTGAGATTCATTTTATTCACAACTTTTAAGATGTTTTGATAGGTCCCACTCATCTTTTGTGAAACAAAGATACCGATGACTTCATCATAATAGGGTAAGACTTGATTCAGTATCCGTTCGATTGCGACGGGACTGGCTTGTGAAGAACTTGGATTCAAACGATAATCATCCATGTGCTTATAGAAATCACTCGAACGCATCGTCAATTTATCCATATACACATTGGAATCAATGATGATGTTCAAAGGAAGCACGACGCAGTGATGATCATCCTTGAATTGTTGCGGGAGATCCGCAATCGAATCCGTAATGATGGCCATTTTCGCCTGTTTAGCATGAATCAAATGCGCTTGCATCCACATATCATCCACTTTATGGGAGATGACACGATGATCACGAACCAGTTCACGCATGATCACATGCGGTTCATTGGTATGCACATGAATGCTGATGTGTTCTCCATTTTGATTGACCACTAAGGAATCCCCATAATGATCCAAACTTTTAATCAAATCATCCTGAGCATACTTTGTTTGAATCAGATACTGTGCACAATAGCGATGATCCCCAATGTCCAAACTGGGCGTCATTTCCGTGATCAAATCCAAACGTGCAGCCGTGAATTCAAGGTCTTCTAAAGTTCCAGATTTCAAGAAGCGTACGATCCCTTCCACAAAGAAATAAAACGCTTGTGCACCTGCATCCACCACATTGTTGTCTCTTAAGACCTTTAATTGATTTTTGGTATTACTGACGGTATCTTGTAAGGCATGAAGTGATTTCTCAAAGATCTCATCGTAATCCACTTCCCATGCACCTTCCAAAGCTTTCGTCCATTCCCGCATGACCGTTAGGATCGTACCTTCTTTAGGATGTGCAACCGAAGTAACTGCTTGGAGTGCTGCTTGTTTGAAACTTTCCACCAACTCCGCAGGAGATAGTGTGCTCTTAGCTTGAATCGCATCGGCCAAGCCATTGAAATACTGTGCAAAAATCATGCCGGAATTCCCATAAGCATTATCAATCGATAACTGAGCAATCTCTGCCATGGTCTGATGGGCATGGTCAAATCGTTGGGCTTGACTGATGATGGAATTCATTGTCAGTGCAAGATTGGTGCCTGTGTCTCCATCTGGAACTGGAAATACATTGATACGATTTAGATTCTGTTCATTGACAATGACGTTCTTCGCACCCGATACGATGTATGCGTATAATTCTTGTCCATTAATTTGTTTCATTATTGGCTCCTATAAAAAATTCGTAATGATCAAATAAGAGATGACACTGACGCTGGTCGATAAGGTCGTACCCCAAATGAGATCGATGATCGTGATTGTGATCGGCCAATCGCGTACCGTTGCCAAATTGGTTAGATCGTAAGTCGCATAGGTCATAAAACCAAACAACATGGCACGAATCACAAGCTGTGTGAAATCACGATCCACCAAACTTGGCGCGATCACGAAATACAGGACACCTATAATGAAGATCACATAGAACACTAGAGCTGCCAACCAATTGACCTTTGGAGCCATCAGATAGCCTAGATATTTAGAATAAATATTTTTTTGCCACAAAACCCAACCAAATCAAATCAATGCCCATGAAAACGACGAATGTTACTGCGAAATAAGCTAACCAGATCATAATGCTTCCCCTTTTTTATTAATTTACTTAAGTAATCGAAATTCTTGAATTTAGCTTAGCTAAAAAGACTTCTTTAATCAATTGTTTTGCTTAGATGATGCGTTCACGAAAAATTTCTTTTGATATCGATAATTAGATGCATTTTTTTAGTTAAATACATTTACCTTACTTCTAGCATAGCGGAATAAAAGATTGGACGCAAGAATTGAAATCATTGATGAACAGCTGTATACTAATGACATGGCACAAATACTCAAAGAAGAATATCGTGAACGGATCTTAAACGCTTCACTGGCAGAATTTTTTAATTACGGTTATGAAGACGCATCCATGCGTAGAATCGCAGTCGAGGCAAAGATGTCGGTAGGCAATCTTTATCATTATTATCCAAACAAAGAGAAGCTATTCAATGCCTTGGTTCAAGATACGATCCAAGCTTTTAATACGATCATTCTCAAGCAAGGCACGCTTGAAATCGATGAAATCGAACGGAATGCT
>JBLJAX010000084.1:0-7132 GCA_047637795.1 Erysipelotrichaceae bacterium
TTCAGCCAAGTATTGAGCTGTACGAACCAATTGGTTGGTGTATGAAGCTTCGTTGTCATACCAAGCCGCAACCTTAACCAAGCAGACACCACCAATGTTTTGAACTTTGGTTTGTGTCGCATCAAACAATGAACCGAACGCAATGCCGATGACGTCGGAGCTAACGATCGGATCTTCGGTATAACCGTAAGATTCATTCGCTGCAGCCTTCATGACCGCATTGACTTCAGCTGCTGTACATTCTTTTTTAACTACTGCTACCAATTCAGTTAATGAACCAGTAATGACAGGAACACGTTGTGCAGCCCCATCCAATTTACCCTTCAATTCAGGAACGACCAAGCCGATTGCTTTAGCAGCACCGGTGGAGTTCGGAATGATGTTTGCTGCCGCAGCACGTGCACGACGCAAGTCACCATTACGGTGAGGCGCATCCAATGTGTTTTGGTCATTGGTGTACGCATGGATGGTTGTCATCGTACCATTGACGATTTCAAACGCATCATTCAATGCTTTAGCCATAGGCGCCAAGCAGTTTGTCGTACAAGAAGCACCGGAAATAACCGTTTCACTACCATCCAAGATTTGGTGGTTGGTGTTGAAGACAACCGTTTCGACATCATCACCTGCAGGAGCAGAAACGATGACTTTACGCGCACCCGCTTTGATGTGAGCGGAAGCAGTGTCTTTCTTCGTAAAGAAACCTGTGGATTCGATGACGACATCGACATTCAAATCTTTCCAAGGGAGTAAGCTAGGATCTTTTTCTTTTAATACGCGGACGGTTTTGCCATCAACGATCAAATCATCGCCTTCAAAGCTGACGGTGTGACCATCGAAACGTCCTTGAGATGTATCATACTTCAATAAATGAGCCAAGGTCTTCGCATCGGTCAAATCGTTCAATGCTACGATTTCAAACGCTGGATTGCCCCACATGATGCGGAAAGCCAAACGCCCGATACGACCAAATCCATTAATCGCAATTCTTGCTGTCATAAATTTTCCTCCTAATTGACAGTCTAATTATAGACGCGCAAAGCCCTAAAAGTCAATTGTGAGACCTTTATCAAGCAATTAAAAAACCGCTTTTCATTGGTTCTCTCGAATCCAAAGCGGCTTCTCTGCAGCCATAAACAAGCCTTCCACATCTTTGACACTCAACTTATACAAATCATTCAATAAACGCAGCTCATTCGCACGTACACTCGTATACGCTTGACGCTCCAAATCAGCGTGTGGGAAGAGTCTTCTCAAGTCTTCTTTCTCACTCACGGCCAAGCGAATCGGTAGATTCGTACTCTTCAATGAACCGAGAATCGCCACCAACGCTTTCGAGTTCAAATACACCATTTCATCGATTTCCAAATGATCTCCATGCGGATACACAAAGGCATAGGCAAGGAGTTTACCATCTTCTTGATAGGCGACCAACTTACCGGACATCGCAGTCATTTCACCTAAGAGAAGATTGAAGTCCTGCTCATTTCGTACGCAATAGCCTGTGAAATGTTGCGTGAATTGACGATACAGATCACGAAGTTCCAAAGCAGACACATTATAAGTGATGCCCAAAGGACTTACGGTTGGCAGACTCAACACATCCAACCAGAAGATATTACGCACATAGATTTGCTTGAATCCATACGGCTCATATAAATGAGGGACATAGGCTTGAATCAGCGTCAAAGTATCACGATACTCCAAGATTTCAATTACCTTGTCCAATAATTCCTTCATATAGCCTTGTTTACGATACTTAGGTAGTGTGAATACCCCAACAATCAAACTCACTTGTAACGGCTTTTGATTGAACATCAAGGTTTTTGTATGCACCTGACAACTGCTGATCAGTTCATCCTTCTCATCCACCAAGACATAGGACTGCTTGCTCTGATAATAGTGTTCAAAGTAATAATCACTATGACCCCCATCATCCTCAGCAAAAATACCTTTCCACCAGCGGTAGATCAGTGCTTTCTCTTCATCTTTTGCGCGTCTAAGTCGTGCCATGTTCTTTGATCCTATATTTATCAATCATATACGCCGGATGCAGGGCTTGCTTCGCTTGACGCAAGGACTCAATCCCCATGTCATCCTCACGATTCACCCATTGCACATCCGGATAAAACTGTTCTAGAAACAATTTCTCAATCGCTTGATACAAACCCCGTATGCTTGGATCGGCTTTCTCGATGTTGATTTGAACCATCCGTTTTGAAGTCATCGATCCGATGATGAAGGCTTTGATCTCGCCATCGATGCGGATCACGCCACCACGATAGGGGAGAACCCCAAAGAGATTCAAGACATTGTCGACGCCTTCAGCTTCATAATTCAAATACTCTTCCGTACGATCCACACGCCACTGCTTCATGAATTCTTTCAATTCAGGAATATCATCTTTAGACATTTCACTAAATGTATAATGTCCTTCATATAAACTCACAAAGTGATTGTAGTTATTCCGTCTCTTCTGAAGTTTCTTACCCGATAGGGTTCTCATCTTCTCGCCTTCATACACATAATCCGCAGCCTCACATTCAATCTGCACATTAAGCTTGGGTAGAATGGTCTCGATTTTATCCAAAGCCACGCGTGTGAAACACGAGAGTTCAAAGGGCACCTCATAATGATTAAAAATCGATCGAGCCTTTAAGATGGCTTCCTCAAAGAATTCAGCTTTACATAAAGGCATATAGGTAAACAACTTACCCTTATGAATCCCTAATAAGAGAAGATAATCCTCCGTATGATACTGCCAAACCGGATACTGCGTCTGCCATAAAAAAAGATTGACCAGATTGTGATTACTTTCCTCAATCTGAGCGATTTCCAAGAAACGCTCCAACAAGGGTATGTCTGCTTCCGTAACCGCCTCAAACTCACGATTTAAATTGACCATAGACTTATTCTTTTCTTTCTGTATATTCCACATCGATCACATTCGGATCACTGGGTTTCGATTGGCTTGTTTCATTTGTGCTTTGACGAATGGTTTCACCCATCTTACGCAAGCGCATTGAGATGAAAACCCAATACGCCAAAAACGCCAAGACCAAAAACACAAAGAGTGGCCAAAGTGTCATCAAGAGAAATACACCAATGATTGTTACGATTAAAGCACGTAGGATTTCCATAATTTTACCTTTGTATTATAGCATACACGCAATCAAAAAGCGCCTCACAGCGCTAATTGATGTCAGAACATATCCCGAATGTTAATCCCCAATCCATTGGCCAACTTTAACAAAGCGTCCAAGGACAAATTACGGCGACCCCGCTCCACATCTGAAATGTAATTGCGGTGTAGACCACTTCTTTCGGCCAACTCTTCTTGAGATAAGCCACTGCTCTTCCTGAAGTGTTTAACGCGATTCCCAAAAGCTTTACGGAAACTTTCGAATTCCTTATCTTTTGGAAGACTCAACGCAACGACTTCCCCAAATTCGTTCGTTCCCATCAAAAGTCCCCTCGACTATGTTTCTATTGTAGTTACAATTCTTTATAAAATCTACACACGATGAGTGTTAAAAACTACAAATTTAACACATTCTATTCATTAATGAATGAATCTATAACTTTTTTCACATGATCAAGCAAAAGTTTGTTGTTAAAGGGGTAGGGTGTGGGTGTAAAATCACGTGCTTCCTTGACAAGACTTGGAATCATGGCCAAATCCGACGCATAAAGTAGATGACCTTCCTTCGCAAACTTCTCCAAAATCTCAACTTGATGATCATTGATATGTTCCTTATACTGCTTCAAACGTGCAACCCCAATGACCTTTTTATGATAACGCAAAGCATCTAAGATACTACCAACACCACCATGAGTGATCACTAAGGAAGCTTCTTGACGATACGTATCCAAATCATCTTGAGAGAAATAGGGGATGATCGTCATCCGTTGACTTGCATACTGTGTATAACCCGATTGCACGATCACTTTTTCTTGAATCAAGCCTGCTTCCAACTGATGGTCAATGGCTTCAATCAATCGCTTAAAGGACTTATCTTGTGTCCCAACGGTAACCAAAATCATAGCTGACCCTCCACAGCTTTCATGAAACGTTCGAAAATCGACGCATTGTCGTAATGATAATCCAATAAGTGCTCACGCATCGGCTTCAAGCGCTCTGGATTGCGTACAACTTCAATGAGGCGCTCATTCAAGGCTTCTTGACTGTTGGACACCACCCATCCATTATGACCCTCTTGAATTTGTTCATACACGCCAGAGACATCACAGGCTAATACGGGTGTACCCGCAAAGAACGATTCAATGACCGTAGTTGGGTAACCTTCATATAACGAAGGCAAGACAAAGCAATCCGCTTGCTTGATGTAAGGCATCGGATTGCGCTTTGAACCCAAGAAATGAATGCATTCCGTGAGATGCAGTTTATGACTCAAGGCTTCACAGCTTGGTCTCAACTCCCCATCCCCAATCAGATAACAATCAACAGGTAGATCCAAGGCTCTCAACTCTGCCATCGCATGAATTAAACGATCAAAAGCCTTCTGCGGATGGAAACGTCCAACCGAAACCAGATTCACACGATCCTTACGATATTCCACATCACAATCCATCAAGGCTTTTTCTTTCAAACCATCAATGTCCATCAAATTGGGAATTGCTATGATATTTTTGACTTCAAACAAGTCCGCAAACGCATCGCGTGCTTTCTGCGACACCGCAATGTTCAAGTCAATCGACTTCAAGGCTTCGTGCATCAGGTTCATATGATGCGTCGCATAATTACGTGCACTGTAATCAATATGGATCCAATTGATCTTACGTTTGCTTGATCCATTGGATACGAATATCGTACAGAACCCTTCTTTCGATGCGATCTCCACATCATAAACATCCAAATGCATCAACTTACGTTCAGCTTTAATCTTATTGTGAATCAAACCCGTCTTCATATAAAACAAGACATGGAGCTTATGCAAGACATCCATCCAACGCCCTTGTTTCAGCGCCGAATTCAAAGTCACATCCACACCCTTAAAGAAAGGACGCGAATCCAACAGACGCACACCCTCCGGCAACTCACTTAAAAGCTCGCCGTGGGGATGTAAGATCAACACATCCACATCATACGCATTCAAATCAATGCGCCGAAGCACATTATTCAAGATCCGAGCGACTCCGCCCATCACCATTTCATCGTTCACAAACAATAAGCGTTTCTTCATTAAAAAATCCTCCCCACAAACTTCGCACGAGGATACACAGGCTGCAATTCCTCCCACTGAATCAAATACTCATCCACGATGGGATACAAAAGCTTACCCGCCACATTGCCGTTATAGACATTCGCATAAGTCTCGATATACACGATCTTTGCCTTGAACAACTTCCCCCAATAACAGAAAGGAACCGCCGTATGGGTCCCAGTCGAAACGATGACCTTAGGCTTGAACTTCAAGACATAGTAAAGCGAAAGAAAACTATTCGCCGTAAACTTGAAGAGATACGAAAAAGGATGTTCCTTGGAGCCAAACAAAAGAAAATGGACACGCTTCGGATACTTGTTCAAGAGATGTTTCGTCGAAGGGCCGCCTTCGGTAATGATTTGATAGTCATAATGCTCAAATAAAGGCTTCAATTGAAGCAATTCATTTAAATGGCCTCCCGTAGAGGCGATGAAGACAACGGATTTCATGCCTCCATTATACTAAAAAAAAACACACAAAACTTATTGTGTGTCATCTTCCTCATCAAATCCTTCTGTACTATCATCAATCTTCAAGAAAACCATAACCGTCTGTAAGATCAACTTGATATCCAAGAAGATATTGAAATTCTCGATATACATCAAATCCAAGATCAACTTATCTTTTGGACTTGTATTGTACTTCCCATAAATTTGCGCATAGCCCGTCAAACCAGCCTTCACCCTTAAACGTAAAGCAAACTCTGGCATCTCTTCCGTATACGCATTCACATTCTCCAACATCTCAGGACGCGGACCCACAACCGACATATCACCCTTGAGGATGTTTAAGATTTGCGGTAATTCATCCAAACGAATCTTACGCAAGACTTTACCAACCTTGGTGATCCGATCATCGTTCTTTGTGGCGCTGCGATTCTCTACGTTGACTTTCATCGTTCTGAATTTGATGATTTCAAACTCACGATTGTTCTTAGTCATCCGCTTCTGTTTAAAGAACACAGGACCCTTATCCTCAATCTTGATTAAGATCGCAAAGATCAACCATAAGGGTGAGGTTAGAATCAAACCTACCAACGACACAATGATATCCAACAAACGCTTTAAGATAAGATCTTCTATCGATATTTCCGCAATATTGGTTGAGAACAGTGAGATGTCATCAATCAAGGTATGTTTGGATCTGAACTCCACCACATCCATGATCTCAGCACTAAACAACAAGGCTACTTTATGCTTATAACAGTATTCGGAATACGCAATCCGCTCATCCTTTGCTAAACCATAGAGGATGACCAGATCATGCCCCTTGATGTTTTCGGTGTTCTGCAGAAAACTCAAATTGGATGCGACAGTCTTTACATCGTAGGTATAGGCTTGTTTGGTAATCTTTTGAATCAACTTATTCGGTTTCTTCTTAGTGCCATAGATGATGAAAGTCTTCTTCGGTGGATTCAAGCGATAATAAATGCGATTGCCGATCCAAGCCAAAGCAATGATCAATAAGACCTGAACCACAAAAGTGAACAATAAACGACGGATACTGTAGAAACCAAACTGCCAGATGTTCCAGATGCTTGGGTTGGTAACCTGAATCATCAAATACGTAAACAAATCCGCAAATAAGACCACTAAAATCAAGGAATAAACGATTTGACGGGTTCTTTTCACACCCACATCCATCCCGCCATAGGCATTGAGCATAAAGAGGGCTGTTATGACATAAGTGACTAAGGCCACCGCGGCTTCACGCGAGACTCTTAATAAATCTGCATAGGCATATGAAAAGATCCAAAAGAAAATACCCATCAAGGCAAGATAGCTGATGATGTTATAGGTAAAGAAGAGACTGTTTTGAAACTTCGATAGAATCGTTTTGATTTTCTTCATGGTATTAACTCCAATTCATTTTACACTATGTACACGAAATTTCAAAAGAAAACACTG
>JBLJAX010000085.1:0-2529 GCA_047637795.1 Erysipelotrichaceae bacterium
ATTCTTTTGGGATGCGATTGAAATAAAGGGTAAAGGTCCACCTTTCGTGGCATGGTAGCCTTTGGGATAACGCGATAAAGACACGACATAGTTGAGCATGCCATTCGATGTATGGACATCAAAACCGCTTGGTAGACTCGATTCGATGACCTTATGTAATTTGTTTACTTTGTCTCTACGTTCTTCTGGTACGGAATTGAGAAAAGCTTTGATGGATTCTTCATGTATTTGGATCTCCTTGAGATATGAAGCGTTTCGATGATGCTTCTACCTTATGTTATTTTTATTATAATTGATTCCCATGCTTCTTATCATGATTATGATTCTTCATTGATGTCCTCATCAAAATCTGTTTTAAACTGTGTTTCATAAAGTTCCGTATATAAACCATTTAGTTTAAGGAGATCCGCATGCACGCCTCTCTCAATGATAGAGCCTTCTTTCATGACGAGAATCTCATCGGCTTTAAGAATTGTGGATAAACGATGCGCGATGATGATGCTGGTTCGTGATGCGATCAAGGGCTCGATTGCGGTTTGAATCGCATGTTCAATAATCGAATCCAAAGAAGAAGTCGCTTCATCAAAAATCAGAATCTTAGGTTCCTTTAACAAAACGCGCGCAATCGAAAGCCGTTGCTTTTCTCCTCCCGAGAGTTTCAAACCACGATTTCCTACCATCGCATCATACGCATCCACTTGACTCATGATGAAATCATGAATATTCGCCTTTTTACAGGCTTCAATGAGTTCGTCTTCACGTGCATCTTCTTTTGCATATAAAAGATTCTCACGAATCGTTCCGTTGAAAAGATAAGTATCCTGTGTCACGATACCAATTTGTCTACGCAAGAAACTTAGATCCAAGTTACGAACATCATAGCCATCGAATTTTATGCATCCTTCATTCACATCGTACAAACGAGGAATGAGGTTGATGATCGTACTCTTTCCGGTACCTGAAGGTCCCACGATGGCAATGCTTTTTCCACTCTCGAGTTTAAAACTGATGTCTTTAAGAATGGATCGTGTTGCTTCATAGGCAAAATAAACATGTTCGAACTCGAGCTCGCCTTTGACTTCATTTGGAGTGATTGCATTAACGTCATTCTTGATTTCAATCGGCATATCAAAGTACTCAAAGATTCGTGTGAATAAAGCCATGGATCGAATCCATTCAACCTGAATCCCTAGCAAGGCATTGACAGGCGCATACATGCGGCCTAATAAAGCTACAAGTACTGTTATATCCCCAACAGAGAGCTCCGCATCGTATTTCATCATTAGAAGTCCACCCACGAAGTAAATCATCATCGGTCCAAAGTTGGAAAATGTATTGATGAAGGCTCTGAACCAACGACCTGCCATTCGTTCGCGAATATTCAATTGAATCATTTTTTGATTCAAATCTTCATAACGCTCATATTCGTAGTCTTCTTTGTTATAGAGTTTTACCAACATCTGCCCACTGACGGAAAGTGTCTCATTGAGAATGCCATTGATCTTATCATTGTAGACTTGGGCATCGCGCGTCAGCGTCCAGCGTGTTTTCCCGACTTGCTTGGTTGGAAGAATGAAAAGAGGAATGAGTAAGATGCCTAAGCTGGCTAGAATCCAATTTCGCGAAAACATTGCTATCAAGGCCACAACCAAGGTGATGACATTGGATAAGATGCTGGTCAGCGTATTCGACATGATTTGTTGGACACCAGAAATATCACTAGTCATGCGTGTGATGATGTCCCCTTGTTTATTCGTGGTGAAGAAACGATGCGACATTGCCTGAAGATGTTTGAACATCTGCGTACGCATATCAAAGGTAATGTGTTGTGCAATCCATGTGTTGATATAACTTTCCAACACATCAATTAGATTGGCCCCTAATCCGACAACAAGCGTCAGTATGATCAGTCGAATGAGCGCATCCAAATCTCTTCCAATCAAGCCTTCATCAATGATTCGTCCCGTCAAAATAGAGGGTAATAAGCGAAGTACGGATGTGATGATGATGGTTAGAAGGACAAAGCTCATTTGTATCCAATAGGGTTTTAAATAGGATCCGATGCGAAGAAGCAGTGCACCGGATACTTTTACACGATTCGCTTTTTCTTCTTCCGTGAGATACCCACGGTTACGTCCGCCTTTACTCATCGCCAATGACCATGACGCTGTCCTTTGGGTTCAACTTGCATCATTTCCTCAAGTCCATCGGATAGTTTCGTCGCAAGTTTCGAGAGTTCCAACGCTTCTGCTTCACTTAAAATACCCGCAACTTTTGTATTGAAGGCAAAACGTTCCTGCTTGATGGCTTCGAGTTGTTCAAGGCCTTTTGCTTGGAGTTGAATCATAAAAATACGTTGATCATGCTCATTGCGTGTCCGAAGGATGAGTTCGTCGTGTTCCAAATCAACGAGCTTCTCATTGAGGGAAGAAGGACACATGTCCAAGAGCTCTGCCAATTCTCGGGTTGAAATCCCCTCATGTCTTTGAATGATGGCCAGCATGCGATGAACACTGCGTCCACCATGGC